>CAYZVM010000023.1:26422-34896 GCA_964481485.1 uncultured Saprospiraceae bacterium
CGTTTTGGCCGAAGGTTTTGGCGAGTTTGCCGTTGACAAAAATTTCGGAGTAATCGTCAGCGACGATTTCCAGCACCGCCGTCGAGCCAACCGTTTGAAAATCACCGAGTTTTTCCGGCAAAGTCACGTTCAGCCGAAACCACACGAACGACAGCAAGCCGCTGCCGAAGCGGGTTTCCATCTTGGTCGGGTCGAGGGTTTCCCATTTTGAGTCGTCGAAGTCCGCCGCGCCCGCTTTGGGCTCGAGGGCGTGGGTCGTGATTTTTTTACCGGTGGGATAAAGTGGAAGCGGGTCGGTCGCACTGGGGCCGGGGGCTTTGAATTCCGCCTCGACGATGTTCGCCTCGTGGAATTTCCAGACGGCTTTCAGTGCGTTCGCGCCTTCGTTTGTGCGCAGGTCGGCGACGGCATCGGCCTGGCCGACAGCGAGTTCGCGATGTTCCTGCGCGTTTGCTTTGGGTAAAAAGAGGAAGGTCAGGCCGACGAGCAGAGCCGCCAGCAGTCGTATGTTTTTCATTGTTTTAGAAATGTTGTTTGGAACGCGCCAGAACTTTCCGAAAGTTGACAACTTTCGGAAAGTTAGGCTTTGGTTTAATTCAACTGTACTGCCGCCCCCGCCGTAGCGATTTCGCGGTCTTGGTCAGCCGACTTTGCGCCGCTGACGCCGATGGCGCCGACGACCTGGCCGTTGTAGGTGATGGGTACACCGCCTTGCAGGAAGGTGTAGCCGACGGTGATGAGCGCGTCGCGCCCGCCGTTGATGGCGTCTTCGAGTTTTTTGCTTTCAAATTTGAACAGCGCGGCAGTCTTCGCCTTCTCGATGGCGACGGTAGCCGAAGCGGGGAAGGAGCCGTCGAGCCGCTCGAACAGGAGCAGGTGGCCGCCCGCGTCCACGACGGCGATGCTGCCGCCTGGCGACTGGTTGGCTTTGGCGTAAGCGACGGCGGCGTCCATGACTTTTTGCGCGCCGTCGAGCGTCAGGTTGTAGGTTTGTTGCACTTGGGCTTGGGTCGAAAATGTTGCCAGCATGAGGGCAGCGAGGAGGATTTTTATTTTCATGGCTTGTTTTTTAAATGTTGACTTTCAATTTTTTGTTATTCTGTCGGAATCCGTCCGCTCTAAAAGGGTCATCCCGCATGGAAACACACCCATAGAGCGGACAGATACTTACAGTATGACAAAAGGGAAATACTCAGCCCTTTTTCACATACTTTTCCTGAAATTTCGCCCATTCCTTTTTCGCGAGCGCGTCGTTGCCGGGCACGTCTTTTTTCCAGCCGTTCACGGCTTTTTGGTTGTGCTGGTAAATGTTGCGATGCTGGTAAGAGGTGTCGTAAGTCCACAGTTCGATGGGCGCGAGGTGGCCGACCGACACGCCGTAGGCGCAGTAGCCGCCGTATTCGGGTTCGTAGGTGGCCGGGCTTGCGTCAAATTTGGCTTTGTTGTCGGCATTGGCGAAGTAGTAAATCGCGCCGTTGTACTTGGTCTGGAATTGCGCGTCGCCTTTTGCCGAGTTGCCTTCGCGGAGGCTTACCGGGTCCTGGCCTTGCAGGATAACGCCCTGTTCGTCCACATTGACGAGGTAGCCGTCCACGACTTTGCCAAGGTTGGGCTGTTGCGCTCCGGCGCATGAAGCAAACAGCGACAGCGCGGGCAGGAGGAGAAAAATCAATTTTTTCATGGTTCTGATTCTCTTTTGTGTCTGGTGAAAAATGTTTATCAATTTTGATGGCACAAAAGTCGGGGCAGAGCGGCGGGCGCGACGTTACACAGGTAACAGTTGGGAAAAAAGGCGGACAGGCGTAGTTTTGACCGCCGCAAACAACTCAAACCATCTTTAAAATTGAGTTTTATGGACAAAAACATCTTTCTCTTCCTGCTCGGCGGGCTGTTCGCTGTTGAGGGTTTTGCTCAAAAAAATATGCCGATTTGGGTCGCCGATTTTGTCCGGGTGAAATCCGGCCACCGCGCCGAAACGCTGTTTTTCTATGAAAACAACTGGAAACTTTATCGCGATACTGCGCTGGCACGAGGCCACATTAGCGGCTATCGCCTGCTGGAAACCATGCCCGATTCGCTCGGCGATTTTGATCTTGTCCTGATGACGGCTTATCCTGACAGCGCGGCTCATGCCAAAAGCGAAGAACATTTTCAGCCGATTTTGAAGGCGCTGCGACCCGACGGCCCGAAATTGATAAACAGCCTGAAACCCGCCGATTTCCGGGAAAACTTGTTTTTCAAAACTTGTAAAACCATTTTTTCTGCCGACGCCGCCCGGCAGGCAAAAACGCCGCCCGCCGAGTCCTTGCCGTTTTTAAAAGAACTCAACCGCGACATCTGGATTCCCTTCATGGAAGCCTACGCCGCCGGAGATGCTGACAAATATCTCGGCCTGCACACGGCGGATTTTATCCGCGCGCAAGGTGACGGGCAAAACACGAACGACTTAGCGGGATACAGCGAACGGACACGCGCGGGATTTCAGCGCGGCAAAGAACAGGGAGGCAAAACGACCATCGAGTTCCGTTTTTTCGAGCGTTTTTCCAACGGCAAAACGGCCTCCGAGCGCGGCATTTACAAATACACCTACGCGCCGCCAACGGGCGAACCATGGACGGGCTACGGCCAATTTCACGTTTTTTCCCGGAAAGAAAATGGTCGCTGGAAAATCGCAGTGGACTACGACAGTAGCGAAGGCCGCACAGTGGGAGAGGCAGAATTTTTGGCTGGCAAACGGACGGGGGAGTGGTAAAAATCAAACCTCTTTCACCGCCGGAAAATCCGCCGGAGGCCGCATCATCACGCCAATCAGGTTGGAAAAAACCGACTCGACGACGATGGCAATCACGTCGAGCAAAGCACGGGCGTCGTAGCCGCGCTCCTCGAATTCATCCATGAGTTCGGGCGGCACTTGACCTCGTGTTTCAATGACGGCGCGCCCAAAGCGAGCAAGGAAATCGAGTTTCGGGTCCTCGTAATGAATGCCTTTGCGCAGGGCGAGGGTTTCTTCTTCGGAAAGACCGGCGAGTTTTGCCCAGTTGGTGTGTGCGGCGAGGCAGTATTGGCTGCCGTTCACCTGTGAAACTGGCAGGTAAATCGCTTCGCGTTCCTGGTCGTTGAACACGCCTTCCGCCTGATTTTCATACAAAGTCAGGTAAGAGCGCAACGCGGGCGGCGAGTAGGCGAGCATGGAGACGATGTTCGGCACAAAACCAACTTTTGCCTCACAGGCTTCCATGATTTCGAGTGCTTCCGAGGTCAATTCTTCGCGAATAGGGAGCAGGAATTTCATGTTTTCGGGTGATTTGGGGAGGTGTGGATTCGTTGATTTGAAACTCGATTTTGAGAAACAAAAGTAGTTTTAAAAGAAAAACTTTCAACGAAAAAACCGCCTTCACGCACTTGCGCAAGGCGGCAAACCTAAAGCCCTGATATGAAAACGATTCTATTCTTTTTACCCGCCTTCTCCGCCAGTTGGCGGAGAAGGCGGGTTTATGTTTTTCCCTTCGATTTCAACAACACCGCGTGGCCGTCGGGGTCGCGCAGGAGGAACATTTCTGCGTTTCCGATTTGAGCCACACCACTTGATATTTTTCTAAAACCCTGTTTCTCCAATTTCTCGAGCATTTTCGGCAAATCGTCCACTTCCAATTCTGTCTGGTAATGCCACAAATCGGTCGGTCGGCTGTCCGCCGGGAAAGAGCGACCACCGGGCGGGGCGATGTAGCGCAGGAACTCTACGCCAAAACCCGCGTCGGCATGCAAGCCGTTGATGTCGAGTCGCGCGCCGAATACCTGGTTCAAATGCTCTTGCTCCGTACCATAATTTTCGGAATGACCGCCGTGAACAAGGCCGAGCGCGTCGCGGTAAAAAGCCATGCTCGTGTCCGTATCGGCGATGCCGATGGCCGTGTGGTCAATGCCGAGGAAAACGGTTGACGGTTCACGGCCCACGGTTGACGGTTGCCAGCGCGGATTGCCTTTCCCGGCAGGAAACCATATCAGTTCGAGATTGTGGCCTTCTGGGTCGCGGAAATAAAAAGCCTTGATACCGGCGGCGTTCGGCAGGTAATCGGGCAAAGTTTGCGGCGACGTGCTGACATGGACGACTTTGTTTTCCAGCAACTTCTGATAAGCCGCGTCTATGTCGCTGACCACGATGGCGAGGTGTTGGAACCACAAATCATTGCTTCGTGTGTCGGCGGCAACGGGGCGCGAAGGCTCACCATCGAAGTCCAGCAGTTGTATTTTTTCGCTGCCCAATTGAAGCGTAACGACTTGGACGCTGGCTGTTTTTTCCGGCAAACCGTAGAGTTTTGCGACTTCCTCGCCCGATTGCGTTTCTTCTTTCACTTTTTGAAAATCAAGCACTTTTGTAAAAAAATCCACCTCGCGGTCGAGGTCTTCGACGGTGATGCTAACGCCCGCGACGGCAGTGGCTTTTTGGGAGAAAACGAGAGTCGGCAGGCAAAAAGCCAGCAGCAGCGCGAGGGCTGTTTTTTGAAAAAATGTTTTCATGGACTTGAAAATGATTGCTTACCGTCCTTGTCATCCTGAACGAAGTGAAGGATCTACACAACTCACGTTTTTCGGATGTTCCGCGAAAGTGGATATTGTGTAGTTCCCTCACTTCGTTCAAGATGACAATTTAGGAAGATGAGTGAATGACTTTTAATGACTCTCAATGACCTTTAATGACTCAATATCTCTCCCACGCGCAGCGCATTCGCCATCGCCGTGAGCGAAGGATTCACCGCGCCGGAAGAAGGGAAAAACGAAGTGTCCACGACGTAGAGATTGTCGAGGTCGTGGGCTTTGCAGTTCAGGTCGATCACGGAAGTTTTGGGGTCGTGACCGAAGCAGCAGGTGCCGTTTTGGTGGCTCACGCCGCCGATGCCGAGTTTGAAGCCGTAGTATTTCGTCGTGCCGCCAACGCCTTCGTTTTCAGCGACATTGTCCATGATTTGGATGAGTTTTTCGCGCAGACGCCAGTAGGCTTCAAGGTTGTTTTGGGTGTAATGCAGTTGGATATTTCCCGCCGAATCCACCGCGACGCGGTTCCCGGATTTTGGCAAATCCTCCGCCGTGATGAAATAATCAATGATGTGGCCTGCAAAATGCGCCGCGTCTTTGCCGTCTTTGCCCAAATCGTCGCCCACCGCGTCGGCGAGCAAGAGCGGGTCGGCTTTGCCCATGTTCTGAATCGCGCCGAGCGGGCGGGCGTCGCCGTCCGCGCCGTGATAAAAATCGGGAATCAAAATCGCCTTTTGGAAGGTTGAAGGATTGGGTTTGGCCGAGTAGGCCAGCACGATGCCGTTGTTGTGAATCATCAGGTTACGCCCCACCTGACCGCTGCTGTTGGCGAGGCCATCGGGGTGTTTTTCGTTGGCCGAGCGGAGCAGCAGGGCGGCGGAATTGATGGCGCCACAGGACACAACAATCGTGTCGGCGTGGTAAGTTTCCTCCATGCCTTCGCAAGCAACAGTGACGCTCACTGCCCGGCGACCACTTGCGTCGGTGTTGATTTTCAATGCTTTTCGATTGCGGAGCAGGGTCACATTCGGGTATTGCAACGCGCCTTGCACCCCCACGACGTGGCTGTCGGCCTTCGCCCCGGTGGGGTCGGGATAGCCGTCGTAGAGTTCGACGTGGAGACGGTCGTTGGTGCGGCCATTCAGATCCTGCGGCAGGCGGATGGCGAGCGGAATTGGCGCGGGATGGTAGCCTTGCCGACGGATTTGCTCGGTGACTTCGGCCATGCGCGGCTCAAAAGGCAATGCCGGAAAAGGATAGCCGTTTTTTGCGGGCGGCTCGGTGGGGTCGAGGCCGCGTGTGCCATGCACGGCGTAGAGCCGTTCGGCTTCGTCGTACCACGGCGCGAAGTCTTCGTATTTCAACGGCCATTCGGGCGAAAGGCCGTCGAAGTGTTCGGTGGCCTCGAAGTCGCGTTCGCGCAGGCGGAGCAAAGCGCCGCCGTACATTTTGGTGTTGCCGCCGACCCAATAATGTTGGTAGGGGGAAAATTCTTTACCCGCAGTGTCGCGCCACATTTCGGTGGTTTTATAGCGGCCTTTGGCGACCTCCATCGGGTCCCAGTTTTCTTTTTCTTTTGGCAAAAAATCGCCGCGCTCGAGGATGAGGATGCGTTTGCCGGTAGGGGCGAGTTTGTAGGCCAACGTGCCGCCGCCCGCGCCGGTGCCGATGATGATGACATCAAATTTCATGTTGATTCGGTGATTTGTTTATTTATTGATTTGAGGATTTGTTGGTGTGGTGATGTGTTTTTCAAATCACCACACCAACATTTTCAACAAATCAACAATCACGGGACAAAGGTGCGGGCGGCGCGGTAGGCGGGATGTAACGGGGGTAACAAAGGCTGTTTTTTTATATTTTTGGCTTTGAAAAAAGTAGGCATCTCAAGAAATGAGAACTACTTTTTGGTTTTCAAATTTTTGCAGCCGTGTACGAATCCCTTCCCGAACTTATCACCGCCATCCGCGCTTGCCGAGTTTGCGAGCCACACTTGCCGTTGGGCGCCAACCCGATTTTGCAGGCGCAAGCGTCGGCAAGAGTTTTACTCGTCGGCCAAGCGCCCGGCACGCGCGTCCACGAAACGGGCATCCCGTGGAACGACCCCAGCGGCGAGCGACTGCGCGACTGGCTCGGCACGGACAAGGCGACTTTTTACGACGACAGCCGAATTGCTATCGTGCCGATGGGCTTTTGCTATCCGGGGAAAGGAAAATCGGGCGATTTGCCACCGCGCCCAGAATGTGCCGAGCATTGGCGAACACATATCCACACGCTACTTCCGAACATCGAATTGACTATTTTGATTGGCCAATATGCGATGCAGTTTTATTTGAAAGACAAAATGAAGGAAAACCTCACAGAGACGATTCGCGCCTACCGGGATTATTCGCCACAGTTTTTTCCACTTGTGCATCCTTCGCCGCGCAACCAGATTTGGTTGAAGAAAAACGACTGGTTCGAGCGAGATTTGATTCCTGAATTAAGGCAGAAGGTGCGGCATTTTTTGTAAAAATTTTGAAGAAGGTCACACCAACTTCCCCACATCCGCCACATAAATCTCTTTCCTTCCAAAAAACTTAACCAACCCCGCTTCCTCCAAGTCGGTGAAGAGCAGCGACACCGTTTTGCGAGAGGTGCCGATGAGCGCGGCGATATCGCTCTGCGTGATATCGAGCGTGATTTTTACGCCTGTGCGGTAAGGCGTGCCGACATCGCGGCAGAGGTCTTTCAAAAATTCCACGAGGCGCTGGCGAGCGTCTTTGAAAAGTAGGATTTGCAGGTGGCGCTCGAGTTTTTGCACCCGCTCGCTGAAACGTTTGGTAAGCGTGAGCGAAAACGGCACATAATCGCGCACGAGTTCTTGCGCTTTTTCCACGCGGAGTTTGCAAATCGTGGTGCGGTCGGTGACGACCTGGGCGAATTCTTTGTAGCGCGTCTGGCCAAACAAGGCCATTTCGCCCAGAATCTCGCCGCGACCGAGAAAGGCGATGACCTGTTCGTTGCCTTCATTGTCGTAAAAACCCACTTTCACCCGTCCTTCGGTCACAAGGAAAATCTCCTTCGCCAAATCGCCTTCCATAAATAGAAAATCCGTCTTGTTATAGCAACTCAACGGGTGCGACTTGATGTGGTCGCTGTATTTGTACGGGCAAAGGATTTCGTACAAGTCCACTTCCTCAAAAAACCAGATGGTTTTTTCCATTTTTCTTTTGATTTTGTCAACATCGGAAGGGTTCACAACCCCTCTCGACGTTAAAAGTTTTCCAAACTTACCCGTCGCGAAAACACCAAATCGCCGCCGGAATGCAAACGTATGGAGTAAATACAGTTTTCCCATTCGGCGTAAGAGATGCGGTTGTCGGTGTGGTCGAGTACGTGGTGGAACTGGCGGTCGTGGCAGTAGTCTCGCACTTCAAGGCGCGGCTCCGTTATTTTAGGTGAAACATTGACAATCAATTGTTTCGATTCGGCGTCCACCCGAAATCTTATCAAATCCGCTGAAACACCGCCGTGTTCGTGGCCGGGTTTTTCGCCAAAAAGCCAGCGCAGGGCATGCTCAAACTCCCGCGCCCAAAACCACTCGGAGTGAACGCCGTCGGAGTGCAAATCGTAGTGCAAGTTTTCTTCCGCATGGCCTGCTTCCAACAATGTTTCGTACAAATCGAGCAATTCGCTCACCATGTTTCGGCTTTCTTGCTGACCCGCCATGAGCAGGATTTTCGTGGGCAAAACCGGCTTGCGATTTTTCACCATTTGAAATGCTTCTTTCGAGAACCACAGCGAGGGCGAAAACACTCCCGCCATGCCGAACACTTCGGGTTTTTCGATGGCCGCGCACAGCGTAATCAAGCCACCCATACTGCTGCCCATGATGCCCGTGTGTTCGCGCCCCGGCAAAGTGCGCAAGTGTTCGTCCACGAAGGGTTTGAGTGTATCGC
>CAYZVM010000023.1:34906-42390 GCA_964481485.1 uncultured Saprospiraceae bacterium
TCGCACACAAAATCAAGGTACTTCGCGCCCTCGCCGCCGCCATGCCGGGCATTGTTCCAAGGCGAATATTCAGCGATGCGATGGGTCTCGCCGTTTTCAATTCCGATAATAATTGGAAATTGAAAATTTGAAATTGAGGGTTGAAGGAACAACCGGCTCATCGCCTTGTCTATACCCCAGGAGCCGAACAGAGCATCCGGGTTGTCGAACAAATTTTGGCCGTCCTGCATATAGACTACGGGGTAGCGCCGGGTTGGGTTTGCCCAATAATCGGGCGGCAAGCAAGCCCAGATGCGCCGGTGGCGGCCCAACTGCGGCATGAAGAAATTGGGGTGGAGCAACAAGATGTTCTCAGGCAATTTGAAGCCCTGTGATTGCTCGTACAGATCCGTCCACGACTCCACGCGCAGCCAAAGTTCACTTTCGGTCGTGCCTATTTTTGCCACACGATTGGGGGCTTCTTTACCCTGCGCGTCGCCTTCCGCAGCCGACCAGTGGCCGCGTGTGATTTTGTATTCCAACGTTTCCAAATCGGCCTGAAAATCAAGCCTGAACGAGCCGTCGCCGTTCGGGCGGAAGCGAAAACGCTCGTCGTTCGGCTGCCAGTCGTTGACATTTCCAGCCAAAAACAAGGCCGCTTCGGGCGGCGTTTGAGGCGGAAGAGCATGTAAGTGCGCGGTGATTGTTTTCATAGTTCTACCTTTTGCCCCACCGATAAATCGGTGGGTTTAGTTTGAAAAAGTCCTGCGGACTTCGGCTATTCAGCCCACCGATTTATCGGTGGGAATAAAAGTCAATTGCACATCACCCCAACTGTCAGCGCCCCCTTGTTCATCCGCCGAATCGTCGCCGGGTCGGTGTATAAAATCAGCCAGTCGCCGTCCTGTTCGAGCCGCCCGCAGAGTTGAACGCCGTCGCCGACGTATTCCAAAATGCGGTCGTTAATCGGCTCGCCATTTGGGTCGGCGAGGAGATAATATTCAGTCTCGCCCTCAGAGTTGCCAACTTTCAAAACAGGTGGAATGCCCCCGGCGATACACCTCACGGCGCAGTCGCGGTGGGGTTTGCCTTCGCCGGGATTCATCACGCCAAACAGGCATTTTGGATCGGTGATTTCGCCGCGAAGGGTGGCTTCGCCGAGTTGTTGGTTGTTGGTTCTTAGTTGTTGTTTGTTGGTTGCCGTTTCTTGATTTTCAATGGATTCGACTTCTAAAGCCGTTTTGCCATCGTTGTAAATCAGAAAACCGGAGGCTTTTATCCGCTTGCCCGCCGAAGACTTGGCAAAGGCGGGTTGACCGTTTTCCGTAAACCGTGTGCCGTCCGCCGTGTACCCAAATTTCCCTTTCCCGACGAGCAGTATTTTTTGAAAAACGGGATTTCCCGTTGCGTCTTTTCCATTTTCGACTACCAAAAACGGGAAGGGGTTTTCAAAAAAAACACCTTCTAACTCGGTCTTTTTACCAAACTCGAAGGTACCGTTGGAAAAACCGTTTTGAAAATAAGCGAGCAAAACTGCCAGTGCCGGAACGAGCAAGCACAAACCGATGACAAATCGCCGTACCATTTTGGCAAACGATGGCGGTGCTTCTGTCTGCCAGCCGATATAGAATTCTTCTTGCATAACTTTTACTTTTTTGTCATTCTGAACGAAGTGAAGAATCTGCACAACTTCACTTTTTGTGCGACATCCGAAAAACGAGTGTTTTGTAGGTTCTTCACTTCGTTCAGAATGACAATTTAAGGGGTGGTAATCACCGCCGGCGGCCTCGCCGTGCCTTCGGGGTATGGCTTTGGATTGACGAAAACCTTCGCGCCTTCCACCACCACGTCGTAAGTGCTGACCATTTCCTTGAACGGCGGCGGCGACTGCCCATCTTCTGGGCGGTACTGGTAGCCGTGCCACGGGCAGGTGATGCAGCCATCAATGATTTTGCCTTCACTGAGCGGGCCATTTTGGTGTTTGCAGAGGTTGTGGACGGCCGAGAGTTTGTTGTCGTATTTGAAGAGGGCGATGTTTTCGCCGTTGATAATCAGCATTTTGGCGCGGTTGTCGGGGATGTCGGCGACCTCGCAAGCATAGACGAAATTGGTTGTAGGTTGTAGGTTGTAGGTTGTTGGTTTGCGGAGTGCAGCTTTGTCTTTTCGCCCCTGTTTTATCGCCGCCGCAACGTGGAGACTGACGACGGTGAACATTCCCAAGCCCGTGAGTCCAATCAAAACGGGCGATTTTTCCAACTGAATCACACCGAGCATGACGTGCATTACGAGCATCGCGTAGGCGGCGTAAACGGCGATATGCAGGCTTTTCCAGACTGGCGGCCTGAGGTTTTTGAGCCAAAAATCGTGGCTCGTGGCGGCCATTAAAAACAGGATAATCAAGGCAAAAAAGCCGAGCGACTGAAACGGGAAGCGTACGAGCGAGCCGTAGTGCGTGTTCGAGACAAACAGCGACACGAGCGGGTCCACGTTGCCCAACGAATGAAATTGCACGAGGTTGAAAATGCCGTGTACGAGGCCAACGAGAAACATCGTCACGCCGAAATGCCGCCGGTTGTAGAGCAAGGGCAGAAAGCGTTTGTCCAAGCGGCACAGCGGCCCAATGCAGAGAATGATGTGCAGCATCAGGAAAGCAAGTGTGCCGGTAGCGCGGATGATGAGCGTCTCTGCCGTCACTTGCGGGTGGATAAAGGCTTCCAGGGCGCCGAACAAAACGAGGTAGAGGCCGACAAAAGCCAGCAACAACTTGTCGTACAGTTTTTTGTGCGGCGTCCAGTGTACCGGGTCGTAGATGACGGACATTTTCTGAATGATGAATTACGAATGAAAAATGATGAATGCCGGGCGCGATTTGTTCAGTGTTCAAATACGACTGTACGAAGTATTCGGCCTTGAATTTTATCTTCAAACCGGAGTTTCAACGGTTTACTTTGGGCGCTAAGGCTATCTAAGTCAAAGTGATAAACGCCGCGTGTGCCGAGCAGGCCAAGCAAAATTTCACCCTCCACCTTCGACCCTCCACCTTCTACCGTCACGGTCGTATTCGGGGTTTTCAGTGGCTTTTTGATAAAAATTTCGACTTGCTTTTGTGTGCCGCTGCTGTCCTGACGAAGATTGATGACAAAATCGCCGGACTCTTTGGATTGCAAAATGAGTGGCAATGCGGCAGGTTGTTCAGGCCGAACGGGCGTTTGCCACACTTTGCCGGGAATCGCCCAAATCGCTGCCAACCAGCCGATTGGAAGCAAAATAGCGAGCGAAAACCAAGTGTAGCGATGTATTTTTCTCAATGTTGGTGTCACAGCAAATGACTTTTAATGACCTCAATGACTTTTAATGACGGTTTCGCAGCCATTTGCGCAGCAAAACCGGCCACAACGCCGCACTGCCAGGAAAGAGCAAGGCGCGGGTTTTCCAAGAAATGCCCTTTGCTGCTTCGTCGAGCGCCGCTGCGCCGCGCCAAACGAACAGGGCGGCAAAAACAGCCCCCGCGAGCAGGTAGAGGTAGAAGACGTTGACGAGTAATTTGATTGTTTCCATGTTTTTTTGACTTTGGACATTTAGACTTTAGACATTGGACTGTTGGGCGGTAGACTTTTGGAAATGAGGCCGTTGCACGGAAGGATAATCGTCCAACGTCCAATGTCAAAAAGTCCATCGTCCTATTTTTCCGCAGCGATTTCTTTTCCCAAAAAATACCCAATCGTGGTGCGTAACAGGCCAATGACGGCGAGGCTGACGAGTTCATTCCATTCGGGATGCAGCATCGTGGCTAGGATGTCGGACACGATGTAGAAGTCCAGACCGAGCAAAATGTAGTTGCCCACCATCGGTCGCAACTCGGAAACGCCGTCGGGCGAGGCTTCCGTTTTGCGGCGCAATTCCTTCATTTCGTGGAGCAAAAAGCCCCACATCCCTTTGGCAAAACCGACGAGCAACACCACTGCGCTCAACAGTTCGATGCCGTTGGAAAGGCGTTGCAGGAACACAAATCGGTATGCTTCCATTTTTAAGAGTGATAAGTTATGAAAGATGAGTGATAAGTTGTGAGTGATAAGTTATGAATAGCGCGACGGTTTTTATCACTCATCTCTCATTTAGGCTTGATTGTACAGTTTTATCACCGTCTCGCGCATGGCGCTACCGGTGTCGCTGAGCAGGAAGGCGATGGTGTCGGCCGCCGATTCGGGCGTTACCCAGTCGCTCATGTCGGCATCGGGCATGGCGGCGCGGTTTTGAGGCGTGTCGAGGATGGACGGGATGATGACGCTGGCGCGGATGTTTTTGAATTTCCCCTGATCGTTGATGATTTCGGCGAGGCGAAACACGAGCGACTTCGAGAGCGCGTAGGCCACTTGGTTTTTGGCTTCAGCGGGATTGATGGCCGGGCGCGCGCCGATGAAAATGAACTGCCCGCCGCCGCGCCGCTCGAAGTATTCCATGAGCGGTTTGGCGATGTTGAAGGCGGTAGAAAAATTGAGCTTAAACATCTTGTCCAACTCGTAGCCAGTCGTCTCGGAGAGCGGCCCTGGGTGCCAGCCACCTACTGTGCAGACGGCGGCTTCTACATCGGGGTCGTTGGCGACGATGCTTTTGACATAACCTTCCGACACGGTCTCGTCGGTCAGGTTGAGGAATTGGATGTCAATGTTTTGGGCCATGGCGCTCTCGCTGAATATCTTGGAGTTTTCGCCGAGGCCGAGCACGGCATAGACTTTCTGGCCGTCCTGCGCGAAACGTTTTACGACGGCCTGACCCATGTTGCCGGACGCGCCGGTGACGATAATGGATTTCATCTTTTGATGTTGATTTGTTGATTCATGGATTTGGTTATTTGACGCGAAGCAAATTTATGATGCAAAAGTCAGGATGGAGCGATGGGTGAAAGTTTACGCAGGTTACAATTTCGAAATTTTATCCGTGATACCCACATTTGAACGCTGCCTTTCGGCAAATCCACGCTTTCCAAACTTTCGCCGCGCTTAACATTCCAAGCAAGGGTGCCGACAGGTAAATCCAAAAGTGCATAAAATTGCCCGCGGCCACCGCCGAAGCGAGCGTCCGTGCAGGGTTCATGGACATCCCTGAATATGGATCTTCAAAGGTGATGTAAAGAAAAATGAGGCACCCAGCGAAAATGCCCGTCCAGCGCGCCGTTTTTTCAAAATTGCTTGAATACAAGACGGTTAAAACCAGGCCGAACGAGATGAGCGCTTCGGCAACGACCGCGCCCGCTACGCCCGCAATACCCGGCTGGGTTTGCACAAAATTCACCTCCGGCGCAGCGACGAAATTCGGGAACAGGCTTTTGAACAACAACATGGCCGCCGCACCGCCAAGGCATTGGAAGAGGATGTACCAAGCCGCGTCGCGCCGGTCTATTTTTTTCAAAAACAAAAAAGTCAGCGTGAAAGCGGGGTTCATGTGCGCCCCGCTGCGACAGCCCCAACCCGAATAAATCAGGCCGACGGCGGTCGCCCCCATCGCCAAGCCCATGAGCGAACGTCGTACAATCGGCTCCCCGATGCCGTGACCCGGCCAACCCGGCAGCCCCAGCACTCCGGCAAAAAAGGTGGCTGAGAGCATGAACATACCCAGCGCCCAAGCCTCGATGAGGTAGTTGCGCCAGTTGTTTTTGAATGCGTGTAACATGGTATTTTTTTGAACACAGAGGCACGGAGAACACAGAGAATTTGATAAAAAACGCTGTGCCCTCCGTACCCCTGTGCTTCTACTTCACAATCGTTTTTGCCCAAAAATCATCGCCCTTTGCCATAAGGGTGTTTTCGGGTGTCGTTTTGATTTCCTTTTCCCAATTGGTCAGGGCGTTGGCGTAGAAAGTTTTGAAAAACAACACGTTGCGACCATTCACGATTTTGTAGCACTCCGGGTTGATTTCCACTTTTTCGCCGCGCACAGCCATCGCGTGGCCGCACCAGCCGCCCCAAACGGGCTCGTATTTCGCCGGGCTTTTCTTGAACTCGGCCAGATTTTCGGCATTGGCAAAATGGTAGATCACGCCGTCGTAGTCGTAGGCATGGCTCGCGCTGCCTTTTTTCGGGCCGCCAGTTTTGAAGTACGACACTGGGTCGTAGCCATCTATGGCGAGACGGTTTTTGTCGAGACGGAAATGCTTGGTTCGTTGATTGTTGCCCCCCTTCGCCAAGGCTTCGGCGGGTAAATTGGTTGTTAGTTGCTGGTTGCCAGTTGTTTGTTGCTCGTCGGCAGAATTCAGGGCAGCAGCTACCGCTATGCCGAGGATGACAATGAGTGAGAATTTCATGGTTCTGAATCGAAAATGAATGAGTGGGTGATTGAGTGAATGTGCGATTTAAAAAATCATGGATTTGATTTCTGTGAACGGCACCACCGACTGGCGGCGGCCTTTTTTGTGGCGGTTTTTTAGATCAAGAAGGGTTTTTAATATTGCCCCGACCGACCACGCCTGATGTACCGTGCCTTTGCCCGTGCGTGGCATTTTCCCGTCGAAAATTTCGGAGATGCCAAAGATGCAGTCGTTTTGATAAAAATGTTTTTTCAACGGTTCGAGCAGTGCAAGTGCTACTTTCTGCGACTTTTCTGACCAACCGTTTACTTTCAAAAAAGCCGTGATGTACTCGCCGAGCAGGAACGGCCACACCGTACCCTGATGGTAAGCCGTGTCACGGTGCCAAGAGTCGCCGCCGTATTCCGGCTTGAAATCCGGGTGTTCGGGTGAGAGTGTGCGCAAGCCGTAATCGGTCAGGAGATGTTGGCGCACTACCTCTACCACACGCTTTTCCGCGTCTTTTTCCAGTAAAGAAAATGGTAGGCTGACGACGTAAACTTGGTTGGGGCGAATGGAAGCATCTGCTGTCGGCAAACTTTCGGAAAGTTGGTCGCTGAACTTGACTACATCATTCAAAGAACCATTCGGGCGAACAAAGTATTTTTTGAAATTTGTCAGCAGCGTGTCGCCGATGGCTTGGTATTTTTCGTAAGGCTTACCGAGCGTCCCGGCGAAATACTGATAAATGCGCAACGCATTGAACCACAAGGCTTGAATCTCTACCGGGCAGCCGTGCCGGGGCGTCACGACATAGTCGCCGACGCGGGCATCCATCCAGGTCAGTTGCGCCAAACCCTCGCCGCCGGAGAGGAAACCTTCGGGCGTGACGCGGATGTTGTAGCGCGTTCCGGCAATGTGGTGTTCCAAAATATCCGTCAGCGTGTCGAAGTGCTCGGCTACAAAACTCAGGTCTTGAAATTTCTGGTGATACTCGTACAGCGCTACGAACAGCCACAACGTCGCATCAATCGTGTTGTATTCCACCACGTCGTTAGGGTTGTCGGGAAAGCGGTTGGGCAACATCCCGCGATCCACCGAGCGGAGGAAAGTTTCGAGAATGGATTTTGAAATTTCCTGTTTGCCGGTGGCGATGGTAAGGCCGCGCATGGCAATCATCGTATCGCGTCCCCAGTCGGTGAACCAATGGTAGCCGGCGATG
>CAYZVM010000024.1:0-10166 GCA_964481485.1 uncultured Saprospiraceae bacterium
CCCACAGGCGGCGGCCCGTCGGGCAGCATGGCTTTGTAAATATGCCCTGCCCGCCGGTCTTCAAACTCTTTGCGGATATCGCTCCGAAGCCCCTCATTCTCAAACAAATCCACCATCGTCATGCCCAGACCTTTGGCGGCAAACAACATCCCTTTGTGACCGATGGACATCCCCCCGCAGGCCACCACCGCCCATGAGTGCCACGGTGCTTTTGGCGGCGCGGAAGGTGCGAGCAGGGTGATTTCAGGTACATTCCAACTCACGTCACCCACATCGGTGGAGCCGCCCTCTGGGTCAGGCCGAGTGTCCTTGAGGGGTTTTATTTTGCCGTCCATGCCCGTTTGATCCACCCCCGACGCGGCTTGTATTTTTTTTGCAAAACCCTGTTCTTCAGGGGAGTAGGTGATAGGGCCGAGCAATTGAATATTCTGGTGCAAGGCTTTTGCCCCCGTGCGGTTGACGAGCAATTCGTAAGAGCCATTGTTCAATTTGATGGAATGGGAGACATCAGCCATAAGGGCTGCACCTTCGGCGATTTTTTTCACCCGGGCAAACACCTCGTCCATCCCCGCGCGTTTTGAATCGCGCACCCACATCCACACGACGGCTTTTTCGGGTATCACATTCGGCACATCGCCCGCCGAGGTGAACACATAGTGCATCCGCACCGAGGGGCGCACGTGTTCGCGCAAGGCATTGACCCCGTGCGCAAAAAACTCGAGCGCGTCCAATGCGCTGCGCCCATTCCAGGGATCGTAGGCGGCGTGGGCGGCTTTGCCCGAAAATTCAACTTTGAAGTCCACCATCGCCTGCGAGCTCTGTGTGAGCGCGTCAATCTCTGCGTCGGGGTGCCAGTCAAGGCACACATCGAGGTCATTGAACAGGCCATCCCGCGCCATGTAGATTTTCCCGCCGACAGCCTCTTCCGCCGGTGTGCCATAAAATCGAATCGTGCCGGTGAGTTTCCCCTGCTGCATCAATTCTTTCACGGCCAATGCCGCGCCCATGCTGCCAGCGCCGAAAAGGTTGTGCCCGCAGCCATGCCCGGCGGCACCTTCTTTCAGAGGCGTTTTCACCGGTTCGGCTTTTTGTGAAATACCTGGCAGTGCGTCATATTCGCCCAAAATGCCGATGATAGGTCGTCCCGAACCGTAGGTGGCGACGAACGCGGTGGGCATACCCGACACGCCGCGCTCGACTTTGAAGCCTTGCGACTCGGCATAATCGGCCAGCACTTTTGCCGATTGATGTTCCCGCAGCGCCGTTTCGGCGAATGCCCAGATTTGGTCGCTCAAGCGGGTGAGTTCCTGGGCGTGTTTGTCCACAGAGGCAATGACAGCCTTTTTGTTTTCAGATAGAACAGGTGCGTTTTGGGAAAAAATTGTTGGTAGAAAGAAGGTTGAAAAAAACAGGAAAGCGAAAGTTGGTTTGCGGAACATGACCTGAATTGTTTTGCCGAAAGGTAAAAAGTGATTTGATTTTTTCGGCTTGAAAGTATCTGTCGTATGACCAAAAGTATAAGGCCAACATCCGAGCGGGCAGGTAGCAAAAGGGTTCATTTTCAAAAACATAGCAAGTTCAAAAAACAGGTTTTCAACAGATTGGGGAAAAATGCCCGTGCCAAGTGTTGATTAAATTATTTTCCACAATTGGAAGAAAAACAAAATGCAATTCTATTTTTGCCACTCCCCGACCATGAAGACAATTCACTGAACCTCGTGCTAATCTTACACACAACGTGAAATCAGACAGGAATTGGCCGCGGCGGCAGCTGCGGCGTATAAAGCAATTTGGCTTTCGCAAAAGCATGGTCGTTGTCGCTTGTGCCGCTATATTTTCTGGTGCGATAGCCGCTACTCTCCAACTCTCCAACAAACGCCAAGCCGCCGCGCTCGCTCTTGCCGACATCTCGCTCAGCGCCCTTCCGGTGGTGCCAGAAAATATGCGATGGGGCTTTGCCCTCAGCGAATTCCACCACTACGAAGGCGAACTCAAACGCGGCGATGTACTCGGCGAAATCCTGATGAAACAGGGCCTTTCTTACCCGCAAGTACACCAACTCGTCCAGAACTGCAAAGGCAAATTCAATATCAATTCTATGCGCATGGGGCGCAAACTTCACTTTATTGCCAAACAGGAAGGCCAATTGCCCGACTACATGGTGTACGAACCTTCGCCCTACGAGTATGCCGTTTTTCAACTAAAAGAACCTTTCAACGTGGAAGTAGTGCAGCGCGATGTCGCCATAGACACCGTGGCCGCCTCCGGCGTGTTGGAGACAAGTTTCTGGCAAACACTGATGGACAACGGCTTGAGCGACGAGCTCGCCGACGGCATGATTGACGTGCTGGCTTCTTCGGTGGATTTTTACCACCAACAAAAAGGCGACCGTTTCAAAGTCGTTTACGAACAGCACATCGTGGAGGGCAAACCCGTCGGCACTGGCAAAATCATCGCCGCCATGTATGAGCGCGAAGGCAAAGAGTCCTACGCCTTCCGATTTGACAAAGAAGGTGAAAAAACCAATTATTTCGACTTCGACGGTCGCCCTGCGCGCAAGGCTTTTCTGAAATCGCCGCTCAAATACTCGCGTATCAGTAGCCGCTACAACCTCCGCCGGCTGCACCCCGTGCTCGGCTACCACCGGGCGCACCTCGGCACCGACTACGCCGCACCGCGCGGCACACCCATCATGGCGGTGGCGGAGGGCACGGTGGTGGAAGCGACGCGCCGGGGCGGCAACGGCCTATTTGTCAAAATCCGCCACGACGGCATTTACCAGACACAATACCTGCACATGAGCGGTTTTGCCAAAGGCATCCGCCCCGGTACTCGCGTGGCGCAGGGCCAGACGATTGGTTATGTGGGCTCCACGGGGCTGGCAACCGGGCCGCATGTTTGTTTCCGTTTTTGGAAAAATGGCCGCGAAGTAGACCATCTGCGCCTCAATCTTCCCCAGCCTGAACCCATCAAAGGTGCTTTGTTGGAAGAGTTCAAAATCGTGCGCGACGACCTGATTCAGATGCTGAACGGTGTGCAATACCGCACATACGAGCAATCTGAGCAGCCAAGCCAAGAAGAAGAACCTGTTGAGGAGGAAAATCCGGCAAAAGCAGAACCGTAGATTTTTTTTATGAAGTCCAACAAAAACATGAGCCATCTCTCTACATGAGGGGTGGCTCGTGTTTTGTTAAAACCTGCTTTTCAAAATTTTCTTCAGAAGAGGACAAAAATCCTTTTGAAAAAACAAACCCGCCGCAACTCCTCGTCGCGGCGGGTTTTTCATTAAAGCCTAAAACCTACTTTGTGTTTACTCGTGTCTTTGAACAATGATTTTCCCAGCCGCGATGGGATGGCCTTCTGATTTCAATTGGAACAAATACATCCCCGGAGTAAGCCCCGCAGCGTCCAATTCAAAAGTATTCGTGTTGAATTGTTGGGTCAAAGTCAGCTTGCCTTGCAGGTCGAACAATTGCAAAATCCCCGCCGTCGGTGTCGCAGTTTTGATGAAAAACGTAGCCTTTACGGAAGCCGGATTTGGGTAAACTTCCAGTGCCATACCTGGGCGGAACACGACCGTCGAGACGTTCAAAAACTTTTCGCCGATGGTGTGCAAGGTGCGGTTGGTGATGACCGGCTCGTTGAAGTCAAAAAAGATGGCCGCCTGATTTTTAATGATAGTGTTGTTCGGCAAGCCGGCTTTTGGTTGGATGTTGAATTTGATGTAACCGTGCGAGGCTGATTCGTTCACATTGCTGTCGGGCAACATGATATTTGGGAAAACAAACTGCGCCACACCGGGGCCGACCATGTTGAAATTGTAGGGGTGGCTGCTTCCGCCCGGCCGCAAGGTGGCGATGTCAAGGTGTTGCGGCAAAGTGTCCAAAATCATCACCGTGAAAGCCGTGTCTGTGCCGGTGTTTTGGAAGCGGATGAGATATTCGATTTCTGTATCCTTCGGGATGTAGTGTTTTTCTGACACCCCTTGTGGGAAACCCTGTTTGTCGTTCGGGTCATAGGAGCCAAGATTTTCCTGGCAGTCTTCGTCCATAAAATCTGCTTCGTAGCCATTGGGAAACAAGGTGACAAAGCCGAGGCTGAATGTGCCGGTCGAGTTTTCGCCGCAGCCTTCCACTGCCGCCGTCACAAACGTGTTCCAGGGGTGGTTGGGCACTTGAGGCACTTCAAGGCGCCAGGTAGAGCCGTTGCCCGGCAGCGTGATGGTTTGGCTTTCCCCAGCTGCCAAAAATATATCTTCTCCGCTGCTCTTTTGAATCATAATGTCCTCAATGACGATACACTCTACCGGCTCGGTCATGTCTTGCCCAGTGTTGGTGATGGTAAAAATCACCTCACCGTTTTGGCACACCCCTTCCAGCACAAGGTTCGCGCCGTCCCAAAGTGGGTTCTGTTCACCACAAAGAGTGTCCGGGAAAATATGTGCCTCGGAACAGTGTGTTTGACCGAATTCTGCATCGCAACTGAGATTTACTTTTACTTTGAAATTGTTGCGCCCGCCCGCTGCAACTTCGCCGAGTTCAAAGGTGTAGGTATTCCCATTCACCGACGACCAGGGTATCGTGCTGCTGACAACAGTCATAAAGGGGTCGAATTCGACTTCGACGGAGGCATTTTCTTCTGTCACCGTGCCTTTGTTGGAATAAAAAACGGTATAAGTGTTGTCGAAACAGCGGCGCAGAAAAGGGGCGGAGAGGTCAACTCCCATATAAGGGCAGTCGAACACGGCTTGGGCGGCAAAATCTACAGCGACGGTATCCACAACACCTACTTGCACATCAAAAACGGTATCAGCGCAAACCTCCCAAAGCCCGTTTGGTTTGAACAGAGCGACATCGTAAGTGCCGGGAGGCAGAGAAACTTTGAAAGCGCCATTAGCTTGGGTCGTGGCGTAAAACTGTTGGCCATCGCTTTTTTGAGCCAACACTACCCAATCTTCCAAAGGCAGCTCGCCAGAATCCGGTGTGCAATTGGTGTTTTCGTCAAAACGAACAGAACCAACAATCTTAGAGGCAAAAAAACTGCCGTCCACAAAACCGTCTCCCCCGCCCAAGACAACGGCTGAATAGTTCACGTCTCCCAATTTGAGCCCGATAAAATCAAGGCTGTCCACACTTGCCGAAAGGTTGGCCGTCGCAAAATCAGTCGGGAAAGGAAAGGGGTGCTGCGGGTCGGGGAACACATAATCAGCACGGACGAAGCGCCAAGATTCTTCGTTCGGAAAATTAGTGGTGATGGCAAGGATGAGGTCGTAGGCGATATTGATGTCACTGGAGTCCAGCGTCTCCGTGTAATCTACATCGGCGGCGATAATTTTATAGGGTGAGTCCAGCGGGCTTTCGCCACTAATGTGCTTGCTAATGAGCACCATATCAAAAGTCGAAACGCCGTTCAAAGGATACGCATTGGCAAACGGGCGCACCGAATATGCGCCGCCCGCCGGTACGTTGAAATGGTACTCGCCGTTGCTATTGGTCATTGCCACCTCGTTGGCGGTGCCGCTGAGAATCACGGCCACCCCCTCCATCGGGGTTGTGCCACGAGCCAGCACCCTGCCGGAAATCGTCACTTGCGACCACACAGCAGTGGCCGTCGTTACAGAAAAAAGGAGGATGACAAGTACCGCTTTAAATTTAAAGGAAAGATTCGTTCGCATGGGAAATCCGTTTTGGTTAAAGATACTTTTCACGGTACAAAAGTGGAGGCAGCCGCGCAGCCGGGCAAAGACAAATTTGGAAGTTTGTAACAAATTTATTTTTTAAAATTTATTTTATTATATTGGTTTTCAAAGACAAAAACACGGTTCTTTGTCTACTATTTTTTGTTTTAGAAAATTGAAAATTGTGCTTCGCTCGTTCAACCCCACCTCTCATGGAAAAAAGCCGACTCCTCCGTTTGCTGCGCACCCTCTCGAAAGAAGAACTGCGCAGGCTGAAAAAATTCGTCCGCAACCCGTTCTTCAACCAGCGCAGCGAAGTGCCCGCCCTGCTCGATGTGCTGGAAAAATCACTGAAGGCTAACCGTAGTTTGCCCGACAAAGAACAGGCTTACCGCCAGATTTTTGCCGGCCGACTCAACGACGAATTGGCGCTGGAATCTAAATCGGCCTCGCCCGCCGCCAGTTCCGACGACCACCGGGTGCGCATGGCGATGAGTTTTTTGTACCAGCTTACCGGCCAATTCCTCGCCGTGCAGGATTTTCTGAACGACAAACCGCAATACCAGCGCCGCCTCGCCGCCATTTTTCGGCGGCGTCAGTTGCCGGAACAGTTCGCCAAAATTTGCGAAGAAGCCAACATTGCGCAAGAACGCCAGCCCTTGCGCGATGCCGCTTTTTTTGAAGAAAATTACCAATTGTTGTTGGAAAAACACCGCTTTGCCGTCGAGTCGCATGCGTTTGAAAATCTCGACTTTCAGGAACTGTCCGACCGGTTGGACTCCGCCTTTCTCGCCCGCAAACTCTGGCAATCGTGCTTCATGCTGGCACATCAGTCGGTCTCCAACACCAGCTACAGATTCGGTCTTTTGGACGCGGCTTTGGCGCATATCGAACAAACGGATGCGCTCCATATTCCAGCAATTTCCATTTATTACCACTGCTACCGCGCTTTGACGAATCCGGTGGAAAAAACACATTTTCAACAATTTAAAAAACTCCTGACGCAACACGGCGAACTATTTCCGGTGGAAGAATTGCACGACCTCTACATCCTTGCTATCAACTTTTGCATCCGCCAGTACAATGCAGGCAACCAGGACTATCTGGCCGAACAGTTCGAGTTGTACAAAGAGGGCTTTGCCCAAAAATACTTCCTCGCGGACGGCACTTTGTCGCGCTACACCTACCAAAATGCCGCCACTATTGGTCTCGTGCTGCATGAGTTGGAGTGGGTGGAGCGTTTTGTCCACGAGTATCGCCCGGCCTTGAAAGAGGAGCACCGCGAGAGCCTGTTTAGCTTTAATCTCGCCCGGCTGGAGTACCAGCGCCGCCGATTGGGCACAGCTTTGCAGCTTCTTCAAAAAGCTGAATACAAAGACTTGATGCTCAGTCTCGCGGCCAAAACCTTGCAACTCAAAATCTTTTTTGAGCTGCGGGAATTCGACCTGCTGGAATCGCACCTGCAAGCAATTCGCGCTTTTATTCGCAGGAAAAAAGTGATGGGCTACCACCGCGAAAACTACCTGAACACGGTATATTTTACTCAGAAATTGCTGGAAACTAATTTGTTCGACAAGGAAGAACGGGCAGCGCTGCGGCGCGAAATCGAGGAGACGAAGGCAGTGGCGGAGAAGGAGTGGTTGTTGGCAGTTATGAACGATAAGTGATGAGTTACTTTTTCTTCGCCCGTTTTTTAGGTTTTTCTTCTTCAAACGACACGTTCCAGTAAAGTTCTTTCAACGGCAATTTCACGCCCAATGTAACCAATTCCACTTCGGCGTCCAAGCCTTCGACGGTCTCGTGGATGAACCATTTGCCGTTCTGTTTCACAAAAGTCTCCACGCGAGGGGTGTTTTGCGAAACCAAAACATATTCTTCCAAAGAAGGCAAGGTACGATAGCGAACGAATTTTTCGCCCCGGTCATAAGATTCGGAACTGTCGGAAAACACTTCGACGACGAGTGTGGGGTTCAGCAAAAGACCTACCGGTGCTTCTATGGAGAAATTGGGTTTGCCGACAACGACGGCAGCATCGGGCATCACTGCTTTTTTGAAAAGAGGCAGGAAAATGCGGATGTCGCTGTTGTAAACCGGATAATTTTTTCTTGCCTTATCAATTTTGTTGTTCAAAACTGTGACAACTCTCGCCTTGATTTGGCTGTGAGTGGGGGTTCCGCCTGCCATAGGAATCAGTTTTCCGTTATCGAATTCATGGTTTATCAATGAGTTCTCTTCCAATTCGAGGTACTCCTCGATGGTGTAGAGCCGCTCTTTCGGCTTGTCTTTCCTTATCGGCAAATTTGGCGAAGCAGCCGTCTGTCCGTTCATAATCTGAAATTTTTGCGCAAGTTAAACCTTTTCCACCACCTCAAACCCCTCAAACAACTCAAACCCCTCCTCCCCTTTTCCGCACCATCGTCAAAATTGTCGCCACCGCCACCGTTTCGTCTGTTTCGTCATAAACATCCACGAGCCATTTGACGATGCCGCGCGGGATGGCCGCGATGCCTTCCCTATCCGATTGCACTTCTTGGTCAATTTTTTCCTTCACCGTCAGTTTCACGCCGATTGTCATACCGGGGTAAACGGGTTTCGTGAAGCGGCACTCGTCGAGGCCGTAATTGAGCAATACCGGGCCTTTTTTGGCGTCTACAAACAGACCGGCGGCTTTGGAAAGTACAAAATAACCGTGCGCCACGCGGCGGGTGAAGGGCGTGCCTGCGAGCGCTGTTTCGTCCATGTGGGCGTAAAAATTGTCGCCGCTCACGTTGGCGAAATTGTGTATATCGGACTCAGATACAGTGTGTTTGGCCGTGACGAGCGTTTCGCCGACAAACAAATCCTCGAAGTGTTTTTTGAAGGGGTGAACGGGCGTTTCAGTTTGTGTGCCGCCGACCTGGTACTGGTTCGTCACCGCCGTGAGGTCGGTCGGGTGGCCCTGAATGGCCGTACGCTGGAGGTAGTGCAGCACGCCACGCATCCCGCCCATTTCCTCACCGCCGCCCGCACGACCGGGGCCGCCGTGCACGAGCAAGGGCATCGGCGAGCCGTGTCCCGTGCTTTCTTTCGCCGACGTGCGGTTCAAAATATGGATGCGCCCGTGAAACGCCGCCGCTTCGAGCACATATTCGCGCATCGTTTTTGGGTCAAAAGTGCAGATGGTGGAGACGAGCGAGCCTTTGCCCATGTTCGCCAGTTCGATGGCCTTATCCAATGATTTATAAGGCATTATGGTGGATACGGGGCCAAAGCACTCCGTCTCGTGGCTCAGTTTTTTGGAAAAAGGTTTGTCGTTCAACAGCAAAATCGGCGGCAAAAACGCGCCTTTTTCCCGCTCTGCGCCGACGACTTCAAAAGCTTCCAAATCGCCGATGACGACTGGCGTTTCTTTCACAAGCAAAGCCAGTTTTTCCCGCACACGGGCGAGTTGCTGGCGATTTATCAAAGCCCCCATACGCACACCTTCCACCGCCGGGTCGCCGATGACGGTTTTTGCCAACTCCTTTGACAAAGCTTTTTGAACTTCCTCCAACAAGTTTTCAGGAACAATAATGCGGCGAATCGCCGTGCATTTTTGCCCCGCTTTGGTCACGATTTCGCGGCGACATTCTTTGATGAACAGGTCAAATTCGGGCATTCCCGGCGCGGCGTCTTCGCCCAAAATGGCGGCGTTCAGGGAATCGGCTTCCATCGTGAACGGCACAGAATGTTCCAAAATCGCGGGGTTCGCGCGGAGTTTTCGACCCGTCTCCGCCGAGCCGGTGAAAGTCACAACGTCTTGACTTTGAACGAAATCAAGGATGCCGCGCCCGCTGCCGACCACGAGTTGCAACGCACCTTCCGGCAAAATGCCCGACGCGATGATGTCGCGCACCATAGCCTCGGTCAAAAACGAGGTTTGCTCGCTGGGCTTCACCACTGCCGGCACGCCCGCCATGAGGTTGACGGCGATTTTTTCCAGCATCCCCCAAATCGGAAAATTGAAGGCGTTGATGTGGACGGCCACGCCGCGTTTCGGCACGAGGATGTGGTGGCCGATGAAGGTGTTTTCTTTGGAGAGCCGCACCGTTTCGCCTTCGACGTAGTAAGTTTCGTTGGGAAAACGCCGCCGCAAACTGCTGTTGGCGAACAGGTTGCCGATGCCGCCCTCAATATCCACCCACGAATCCACGCGGGTCGCACCGGTGGCATGGGAGACTTGGTAGTATTTTTCTTTCCGTTCCAACAGGTACAGCGCCAATGCTTTGAGCATCCGCCCGCGCTCGTGGAAGGTCATTCGCCGCAAGGCGGGGTTGCCGGTGTTGCGGCCGTATTCGAGGATGGCGGCGTAGTCCAGTCCCTCGCTGCTGGCGGTGCTGATGAGTTCGCCCGTGAGGGCGTGGTATTGCGGGATGCCGTCGCCCGCGCCGGGAGTCCATTGGCCGAGGATGTAGTTGTGGAGGTGTTGCATGGTGGAGATGGTTAGTAACGGCGTAGGTGTGGCATGAAA
>CAYZVM010000024.1:10266-42338 GCA_964481485.1 uncultured Saprospiraceae bacterium
GTAGGTGTGGCATGAAATCCGACAAGGAAAATTTTTTGACAAAAATTTTCAGTTTGAAACTCATGCCACCCTAAGCCCTCGGGGCAATGTTTCGGTATCATCAGCACCGAAAATCGGTGCTGATGATAAAATCATTTTCACATCAAAACATCATTCACTGGCTGTATCGCCGGGGGCACGTCGGTCTCGTCGAACATTTCCCGCAGGTCAATTTCGATGGTGCGGCTCAAGGCCGTGATGGGCACGTCGTTGGGGCTGCCTTCGAAGGGGTTTTCGGTGGACTCGCCGACTTTTTCCATCGTGGTGAACACCCAACATACCAGCGCACTGAACGGAATGGTGAGCCAGACGAAGTTTTCGCCCATTTTTTCAAACTCGTGCAACATCCCGAAGGGTACCATGATGACAAAGAGTTTGACAAAGTAGAGGTTGAGCGTGGCGAACTGGCGAGGGTAAGGGAAGTTTTTGATGCGTTCGCACACGCCTTGTTGGTTGTAAAATTCCACGAGCAGTTTTTCCAACTCCATGTGGCGGAAATCTTCAATCAAGCCCTTGTCGAGCAATGTTTTGAGTTGTTTCGACTGAAGGCCGATGATTTGCGCCGCGCGGTTTTTTTTGCTCATCATATACTCCTGCTCTTGGCGACTCAGGAATTTAGGCAGTTCGTCGGCCAAATTGCTTTCGTGTTCAGCGACTTGATAATAGCTTCGGTACTCGACGTTGTGTACATTGTTTACAGCTTCCCATACGCGCGGCTCGCGCAATTGATAGCGCAAGGCGGTTAGCCACGCAAAATGCCGGTGGACAAGTTGTCGTTGAACCTCTTTCAATTCGTTTTCCGATAAAGGCGACGGCGCGTGTTTGTTCGTCACGTAGTCTTTCACCATGATGCCCCAAGCGCGGCTGGTGTTGACGATAGCGCCCCAAGCCTTGCGGGCTTCCCAAGACCGGTCGTAGGAGGCGTTGTTTTTGAACCCTACGATGAAGGCCACTGCCGTGCCGATGAGTGCGATGGGGAGCCACGGGATGGTGAGCCATTTGTAGTGCAAAAATTCGTAGAGTAGCGTTGGAATCGTGGAAAGCAGGAGTAGAAAAGCGATGTCGCGCCGCGTCCAATAGAGGACTTGGTTGAGGGGATAATTGCGTCCGGAGTGCATAGAGTGAGTTTGATTGCGCTGCGCAAACGTAGGAAGCCGCTCTGACAAAACCAACTTCCTTGCCCTGCCCACCCTTCTTGCAAAAAAGTCACTCTCCGCTTTTCTACCTTTTTCTCTCCGGTTTTTTTTTAAAAACCCCTACTTTTCGCCCTATTTTACAAAAAAACGCCCATGCTCCGATACGTCGAACACACTGGCCCGCCCGACGAAGCCCTGCAAGAGGAGGTGTTCCACTTGTACCGCACGATATTCAACAGCGAGCCGAACGAGGAAGCCCGCGAACGCCTCCTGCACAGCCGCGACTTGCTCATCGTGCTCGCTATGAATGAGGAAGATGCCGCTATTGGCTTCAAAATCGGGTACCGGCAAGACCCCGACACATTTTACTCTTGGCTGGGCGGCGTGTTGCCAGAATATCGGCGAAAAGGCGTGGCGACCCAATTGATGCTGCACCAGCACGAATGGGCGCGGCAGCAAGGTTACCTTTTTATCCAGACCAAAACCCTCAACCGCTGGCGCGAAATGTTGGCGCTCAATCTTTTACATGGGTTTCTCATCACCGGGACTTACATCGGAAAAGACGGGCGACTGCGCATTATTTTGGAAAAGGAACTTTGATAAAGTTTTTAAATTGTCGCACTGCTTCCTCAAACGCCTCATGCTCCGCCGCCGTCAATGCTTCGTACATTTCTTTTTCAATCAAAACCGAGTCTTTTTTGAACGTCCGTTTCCAAATGCCTTTCACCCAGCCGTTCACCGCCACGACGGGTTTGAAAATACCGTTGCCTGTGATGGTTTGCGCTTTGCGGGAAGGAGCGAGCGAGGCGCGGCGGTCGGTGTAACCCACCAAAAACTCGTCGAAAGCAGGCAGCAAATGCAGATTCAGCGGCTCGACCTTTTTAGGTTTAAAATCCTTCGGCAGCCAAAGGGTTTGATTTTCAACGACTTCTTTTATCAAATATGGCTGCATGGCTTCCAAACCCGCCCGCGCGTCGGCAGCCCGCAAGCCCGACCACCATTGAAAATCGGCCAAAGAAGCGGGCGCATGGCTGGTGAAATACCGGCGGGCAAGTTCGGCGATAGCGTCGGGGCGAGCGAGCATTTTTCCCGGCGGAATACGCTCGTCAAGCAGGGCATACGTTTGTTGTTTGCCGCGCCGCGAGCCGTTGCAGACGATGGCGTCCAGTTCGGCTTGAAACATGATATGGGCAGCCTGTAAGCTATTGGCGACAATGCCCGACTTTGCCAATTCAGCCATCAATTCCTCACGAGTCATTTGTTTTCCACCTTCCAATGTTTGGGCGATGAGCGCATTAGTTCGTTTGAACAAGACTTCATCGAGCCCGAGTTGGCGATTCAGTGCGGTGACAGAGTTCCTGATTTGCGGCCCCGACAAAACCAGCATCCAACGGATATCTTCGGCGGCGGCGAAATGCCAGGTCGGGCGTAGGACATGGGTACGCACAATGTCGCCCCGGTCGAGGGCGGCCTCGATGTCGGCATCTGTCGAGCCGGAAATGCGCAGGCCGATAGCCCATTTGGCGTGGGTGTAGTCCTGTGCTTGCATGGCGCCGAGCCATGCAGCTACATCTTTCGGCTGGACGAAAGACGGGTTTGTAATTTGCTGATTTTGAAGCCGGAAGGTGGCGATTGCTGATTGGTTCATTTGTCGCAGTTGAGCCGTGCAAACGTAAGTTGTCAGTCTGAAAAGTTGCCATTGTTCGATGGTTAACTTTCCGGAAGTTGGCCACTTTCGGAAAGTTCAAAGTTCTTTCCGGCCTGAATTTTGCCCGCCGCAACACAATTGTTTTTCCAAAAAAATGACAAAACCCGCATTTCCTCCCGCTCGTATCTAACAAAATGCAAACTTTTCGACGTTACTGTTACGCGAGCATCAAGGCTCGTCAGAACCGAGCCGAAAAACCCTTTCTCGATTTTTTCACCTTCCTAATCCGTCCCAATAGCATGACTTTCTGTTACTTGCGCTGCGCCCGGTTGTTGCCGGTTTTGTTATTCCTTTTTGCTATCCACAAAGCAGAGGCTCAATGCCCCCGCCCCGAACTTCTCTCCGCCAGCCTCATCACCGACTCCACGGCCCAACTCACTTGGACCGACGTGGGCGACCAATATGAAGTCGAACTCCGCGAAATAAGCCAGCCTTTTACCGGCAGCCCTACCCACCTTGTCAATGGCAACCCTCCCCTGCTCGTCAGTGGACTCACGTCGGGGCAGCATCACCGATTCCAAGTGCGCACGTTGTGCCCCGGCGAGACCAGCGAGTGGAGCACACCGCGCAGTTTCGCTACCGACATCAACAACGCCCGCCCTTGCCCGCTCGATTTTGACCTGCGCGACACTTCTTGTGCCTCCGGCAGCCAATTTTTTAAAATCCACGTGGACGACGCGCCGGGCATTGCGCTCGGCAATGATGTGGCGCTGCACGGCGTGAGAATCATGCTCGAGCACCCCTGGCGCTCCGATGTGCGGGTGTGGCTGTGGTCGCCCGACGGCACGCGCGTTCAACTTATCGGAGGGCTGAATGCGGGCGACAAAAATATCGGCGACCCGGCGGGCAATCCCTGTGCTCAATTTGTGGAATTGACCGAACAGCCCGGTGCTTTGCCACTTTCAGTAGCTGCCGAACAAGACAATTTTACTGGCTATTATCTTCCTGTTCAATCACTTGCGCCATTTGCCAACAACCAAAACCCGAACGGCGTATGGCAACTCGAAATTTGCGACAACAAAGCCAGCGACAAAGGCAAACTGCGCTTGTTCCAACTCGTTTTTGCTCCGACCGGCTGCGATGCAGTCGAAAATGTAGCCATTTCAAATGTCACTGAATCTTCGGCGGATATTTCTTGGACGGCGGGTTCGGACAGCCTCATTGTCGAATACGGCCCAGCGGGTTTTATTCCCGGCAATGGGAACGAAACGGGCGTGGGCAGCATGATTGTCAAAATGCAAGAACCTGTGGCGCAGCCATTTGCGCTCGATGGATTGGCGACGCTGACGGACTACCGGGTGTATGTGCGCCGCCAATGCGCGCCCGGCGTTTGGGGGCCGAATTCCGTCGCGGTGGAGTTTTTCACCAACTGCCCCCCTACCCTATCCGAAGGTTTTGATACGCTCGGGGTGTGTCCCTCGGGTTGCGCCGATCCTTGCCCCCTGCCCGGTCTTTGGCAAAATGCTCCCGGCGATGATTATGAATGGAAAGTTTGGACGGGGCAAGGTTTGACTTTCCCAATCGCTGGCCCCTCCTCCGCCCCACCTCCAGGCGAGGCGGGCAATTACCTGTATTTCAGAAACTCCTGCTCGCCGACAGGCGCAAATGGCAAAACAGCCATTTTGCGAACTCAATGCGTCCAAGTTGTTGCCCCTGTCTCCGGACCCTGCCATTTTTCTTTCGATTTGTACATGAACACGAAGACAGGGCAAATGAGCAGCCTCGCCCTGCAAGCATCCACGGACGGCGGCCAAAACTGGCTGACGGTGAAAACTTGGAGCGGCAATCGCGGCAAAATGTGGCGGCGCGAATACGTCAACCTGAATGCCTACGACGGCCAAGTAACAGTCTTTCAATTTGTTGTGACAGGCGTGTTTGGTGCTTATGGCGATGTGGCGATGGACAATTTGACTTTTTATGGCTCCACGTTGGCAGGCACGCCGGAATATGAATTTTTCCTCGATGCCGACGGCGACAACTTCGGCGACCCGGCGCAACGGATCACGCTCTGCGACCCAAACGCCCCGTCGGGCTATGTGCTCAATGACGAAGATTGCGACGACTCCGACCCCGATGTGTTCCCCGGCGCGCCGGAAATCATTTGCAACGGGAAAGATGAAAATTGCAATGGCATGGCCGATGATGCTTTCATCGCAGCGCCGACCGGAACTGGCGATGCGATTTGTGCTGGCGAAACGGCGAATTTGACTGCCAATGGAGCGCCCATAGGCGCGTTCTTTTGGTTTGAAAACGCGCAAGGCGGAGGGCCCATTTCAAATGGCAATACCTTGATTTTAAATAATTTAACGGAAACAAAAACCTTTTACCTCCAAGATTCAATCGCGAGCGGCGGCTGCACCAGCGCCCGAACACCCGTGACCGTAGTGGTGAACCCAACGCCCAGTCTCGCAATCAGCGCAATGCCCGCCATCTGCCCGGGAGAAAGTATCAATCTAGCCTCATTGGTCGCCGATACAGCCAATACCAACGGCATATTCACCTACTATTTCGCCCTGCCGCTGACACCCGCCAACCAACTGTCCAGCCCTTTTATCGTGCCGCCCACGACGACGACTTATTATATTTTGAATACGGCGAGTTCGGGATGCAAAGACACGATAGCGGTGACGGTGACCGTGAACAGCATCCCCGCCGTGCAAATTGCTCAAGGTGATTCCATCACGATTTGCCGGGGAAAAACCGTAACGCTGAATGCCTCCGCGACGGGCAACGCTCCGTTCATGTACGCCTGGAACAACGGGCTGAATTTTTCTAACATTCCCGTCCAAGCCAGCACAACACCCGGAACCACAACGACTTACACCGTCACCGTCACCGACGCGAACGGCTGTTCCTCCATTGATTTTATCAAAGTCCACACGCTGAACAACGTGACCCAAACGGCTATTCAGTCCATTGAAAATCCGACCATTTGTGGGGGCACCGACGGCAGCATTACGCTCCAGCCGCTCAACGGAACGCCACCTTACACCTTCTATTGGTCGGGGCCGAGTGCGGGGACGCTGACGGACATTTTCGGTGCGGGAGTTATCACCGGGCTGAAACAGGGCGGCTATCGCGTCACCGTGACCGATGCTTCGGGCGGCGGCTGCTCGATGGTGATGCCGCAAATCGTGCTGAACGCGCCCGGCCTCTCCGTCGAGGTGGACGAAATTCAGGACATCCTTTGCCCGGAGCAAAACACTGGCAGCATCGCGCTCAATGTGATCGGCACAAACCCCGTCATTCAATGGAGCAGCGGCCAAATGACGGATACGGTGAACAACCTTTCCGCTGGCGTTTACTCGGTGACGATAACCGACGGCGCGTGTGTGCAAACGCTTTCCAATTTGGAAATCATGACCCCGCCGCCGTTTCAAATTGTGGAAAACGGGTTGACAAACGTGGCCTGCTTTGGCGCAAATTCCGGCGCGATTGACTTGGCAGTTTTTGGCGCGACACCGCCGTACACTTTCCTCTGGAGCAACGGCGCAATGACCGAAGACCTCTCGAATCTGCCGCCTGACAATTATGTAGTGACGGTGACCGATGCCAACGGATGCCCGTTCGTTTCGGAGAGTTACACCATTATGCAGCCACCACAACTTGCTGTTTCCCAAAACTATATTCAAAATGTAAGTTGTTTTGGCGGAAACAATGGAGCCATCTCCATCGGCATCGCAGGCGGGGTTTCGCCTTATCAAATTTTATGGAACACCGGTGCCGACAAACCCACGTTGAACAACCTCTCGGCGGGCAATTATGCAGTCACTGTGACGGACGCGAACGGCTGTTCACAAACATTCGCCGCCACCATCACCCAGCCAAGCACCCTGTTGTTGGACAAAATTTTTGAAACAGACCCGACTTGTGTGGGCTCCGACGACGGGCGCATCGAAGCATTGGTGGTGGGCGGAACACCACCCTATCATTTTACTTGGAGCAACGGGCAATCCGGTGTTGGGCTGAATATTTTGGAAAATCAAACCGCCGGTACTTTTGGGTTGACGGTGACAGACGCGAACGGGTGTTCGTTTTTTCAAAACAACATCGTGCTGACGGCGCCGCAATTGCTGACCTTGACCTTGAGTGACCTTGTCCCGGTGGCTTGTTTTGGCGAATCCAGCGGACGAATCGCTATCACCGTCACCGGCACAGAAGGCAATGTGAACGTGACATGGAACGGCGCGGCTGGAGGCTTTACGCTTGCGGATATATCTGCCGGTCAATACATTGTGCAAGTGCAAGACGCTCGCGGCTGTGCGATTCGAGACACATTTTTGGTGACGCAACCAGAATCGGGACTTTCGGCAAATTTGGTTTTGCAACAAAATGTCCTCTGCGCGGGCGAGCCAAACGGCAGCATCACAGTCAACACAATTGGCGGAACACCGCCCTACATCTTTGAATGGAGCAACGGCGCAACGACCGAGGATTTGCCCGCCCTGCCCATCGGCATCTACACCCTCACCGCCACAGATGCCAACGGCTGCACCGATTTGCTCGGCCCGCTCAATGTGACCGAGCCGCCCGTGCTGGTGGCGACCCACACGGTGATTGATATTCCTTGCGTCGGCATCCTGACGGGCAGCATAGAATTGGCAGTTTCAGGCGGTATACCGCCGTACAATTTTCTGTGGAGCAATGGCGCGACTACCCAAAATATAGCCTTCCTGAGCGTGGGCACTTATGCCGTGACGGTGCAGGACGCAAGTGGCTGTGTGCAGGTGCTGACGGATTTGGATGTCATTGACCGGGGCGAAAGTTTTTTGGTACAAACGATTGATGTTCAAGCCGTTTCATGTCCCAATGCTGACGACGGGCGCATCGTGGCGCAAGCCTCGAACGGCACTGCACCTTATCAGTTTGCATGGTCGCCACCGATAGGCCTGCACCCAAATGTGCCGGTGCCGACCGACCAAGCGACGGGGCTTTCGGGTGGGACGTATTCGGTCACGGTGACGGACGCGGCGGGCTGCGCGGCGGTATCCGAACAATTCACCATCGAAGAAGCGCCGACGATTTTGTTCAGCATCGCTTCACAGACGAATGTGCCGTGCCGGGGCGATTCTACCGGGGCTATCACGGCTGCGCTGTCGGGCGGTTTGCCACCTTTTACTTTCCAATGGAACAACGGCGTGACGATGCTCAATCTCAGTGGCATCCCCGCCGGGTCGTATTCTCTTACGGTGACTGATTTCAGAAACTGCTCGGTCGTGTCGCCCGTCGTGGTCATCACACAACCTATGTCAGGGTTGCAAATCGTGCTCGATTCCATCCAGCAAGACAAATGCGGGCAAGGCACTGGCGCGATTTTCCAACATATCGTCGGCGGCACTTTGCCGCATGAATATCTTTGGAACAGCGGCCAACAAACGCCCTCTATCACAGATTTGCCAGCCGGGACGTACCAACTGACCGTGAGTGACCAAGCGGGCTGCACCAAAATATCGCCATTGTATGAAATCCAAACGCTGGCACCGCCACTGCAAATCACTGAAAATGTGACAAATGCGTCGTGTTTTGGCACCAACACCGGAGCCATATCCGTCGTGGCGAGTGGCGGCACACCAACCTATAATTATTTTTGGAACAATGGCCAATCGGGGCCAACGCTGAACAACTTGCCCGCCGGAAACTACATCTTGACCTTAACAGATGCGGCTGGCTGTTTCGATTTCTTTACGATTCCGGTTTCGCAACCCACCCCGCTCGCCGCGACTTGGATGGCCGATTCGACGGGCGGAGGTTGGACGGTGACGCTGATTGTGACCGGCGGCACCCCCAATTATCAAATCCAATGGGGGCCTTCCACTGGCAACCAAACAGGGCCGGTGGCCACAGGTCTGGCTTCTGGTTTTCATACCGTCAAAGTGACGGATAACAATGGGTGCATGTTCGCGCTGGAAATTTTTGTCGGCACGGTCGGCACGGAGCAGCCGGAGGCGATTTCTGCCCTCCAGATTTTCCCCAACCCCACGTCGGGGCAGGCGACCTTGTCCGTGCAGTTGGAGCAGCCATTAGCGGTGGAAGTTTTGATTTTCAACCATTTAGGCCAAATTGTTTTTCTCCGAAAAATAGAGGAGCGGCAGACAAACCATTCCGTTCGGCTCGAACTGGAAGAACTTTCTGCAGGACTTTATTTTGTAAAAACAGGGCCCGAAAACGGGGAAACGAGGGTATTGCGGTTGGTGATTTCTGATTGAACGTTTCTTGTCGGTGCGCCGACAACTTGCTGACCTTGTGGCATTTTTGGCGAGGCTTTCAAAATCTTTTCGGGCATCCCGCTGTTCTTGCAAGCATGGAAAACAACAGTAAAAATTGGAATGCCCTCACACCAGAAGAGGAACAAGTAATTGCCCAAAAAGGCACCGAACGCGCCTTTACCGGCGAGTACTGGAACCACAAATCCGCTGGCACTTACATCTGCCGGCGCTGCAACGCCCCGCTGTACCAGTCATCCGACAAATTTGACAGCGGCTGCGGTTGGCCTTCGTTCGACGACGAAATACACGGTGCCGTCATCCGCCATACCGATGTTTCTTTCGGCATGAAACGGGTAGAAATCGTGTGCGCCAATTGCGGCGGGCATCTCGGCCATGTATTTGAAGGAGAGCGTTTTACACCCAAAAACACGCGGCATTGCGTCAATTCACTTTCGATTCGATTCGTACCGGCGCAAAAGGTTTGAAGTGATGATTCAAAAAATCTTGGATGAAGCAACCCCGACTTTTTCGCTCACCATCCGCACACGAGCCTGCGTATTTGCTCAAACCAAGTAATGCCCAAAAGTTGCTTTATGCGGCTGTAGTCCACGCAGGCATCTTCGCGGCGGCCTTGATTGAGCAACGCGGTACCGCGATAATAGAGCCATTCCGTGTTGTTGGGTTGGATGGCAAGTGCTTCCGCCCATTTCTGTATCGCCGCATCGGGTTTGTTTTGCTCCAAAAGGCTCGCCCCCTCATCAGCCAACAATGTGGCGCGGTCGAATTGGGCATTGGCAGCGGCACACGTCGGCTTGGGCGATTTGAACAAAACCCTCAACGGAAGCGAGGTCGTGACGGGTGCGCCATTGTACTGCGCGGGTGTCCAAAGCCCTTCTGTCCGATTGATGAGCCGCAGTGCTTCCCATTGGAAATCAGGGCCTAAGTTGTTGAAATCTATTTGGTTGTCTACCTCTACCGAGCCGTCGTCGTATATCAGGAGCGCCATTTCGACCACACCGGTTTTGCAACTATCGGTATATGCCGAAGGATAAGTAAGGCGATTGAACACAAACCCAATCAACGAATCCATGCCCCCCTGAAAAGCGGGTCCAACATCATAGACCGAGTAAATCGTGTCGCCGGCCTCTGAAAGATAAAACGGCGGCGCCTCTTGCAGTTTGAACCGCAGGGGTAGCGATTGGCGCATCCGCACAGGATTGCCGTCGCGTTGCGCGGGCTGCCAGCGCAGACCAATAGTGTCCAATGCTTTCAGCACCCGCAGCGCTTCGTCGCCGCAGCCATTTCCGATGTCTTTCAAGATTTTATAGTAAGTCATTCGTCCATTCGGCTCCACCACAAAGGTGACCACGACCGTTCCCTCCGTGTTATTTGCCCGGGCGGCCTCCGGGTAACGGATATTTTGGCTGAGCAACCGCATCAACTGGGTTTCGGCGCAACGGCGGGTACTGTCCTCCGTCCAGCCGGGGTGCTGAGCCTGGTTGCAACTTTTCATGAGCGGGAAAGGCATCCGCTGCGCCACCTCATAGATAGTGGTATCGGATGTGGCAGTTTGGGCAAAAAGCAAACTTGCGGTGAGGCTGAAAAAAATTCCGAAAAAAGTGGTTCTCATAATGCGCGTTGAAAAAACTGGGCGCGAAGGTACGAGGAGATTTCGGGCATAAAAAAAGCCCTGCCTCATGTGGCAGGACTTAGATAATTATATTCCCATGAACATTTTCAAAATGGTGGGGCGGCTTTGTAAAGACACCCTGCGAGAGGGGGGAAAGAACGGAGCAAGTTCAACGCATATTCGCGATGCGGATAGTACCGTTCTGAATTTTGATTGTAACAGGTGTTGACATAGGCTGCTGCAAAAGTTTGACTGTGAACGAATCAAAATTGATGGGACAAATGTGGGGCAAAGAGCGGTTCTTGCCAATGACATTATTTGCCTCTTGTGAAAAAAGAAAGATTTTAAAAAATATGCGAAAGAGGGTGCAGTGCTTTTTTTAAGTAGCATATTGATGTTTTAAAATGAATTTTGGCAAAAAAACCGTATTTCACCTTCACGTTTTTTTGTGAAAAATCAAGATGTCTTTTTTTATCCGAAAAACGCAAAAATGTGCAGCTGGGCGACAAATGTGGGCACAAAATCACGCCTAGCAGAGGTATTCGCAGTTTGCAAACTTACCGACATTACTCTCCTTTTTTTGGCAGTACGGGTTGCCCCGCAAAAAGAAGGCTCTTACTTTTACCCCCGTAAAGCAACATTCAATTCGATTCCGCCATTTTTTTAATCCCTTTCATGGCAACCTTCCCGTTATAATCCCATGTGCATTTCCATTTCTGGATGGGGTCAGTCGTCAGGACTGACCTTTTTTATTTTTTAGGAACGATGCCCAAATATGCAAAGGCGAGAAAAATTCACGCCCGCATTATGCACCGTCATTGTTGGAAAAGATTTTTCAAGTAAGTTTGCTGTTTCAAGCCCTCACCGATATTCCATGTCTCAGGAATCTATTTAGCAAACAAACTGATTGTCAATGAAAAATCTCCTAATTATCGGGGCTGGGCGCTCCGCTACCGCGCTTATCAATTATATTCTGGAACAGGCACGGCAGCATGATTTCTTCATCACCGTCGCTGACTCGGACATCGAATTGGCACAGCGCAAAATAGAGGGGCACCCAAAAGGTCGCGCTATTTGGCTCGATGCTTCCAAACCCAACGACCGCCGGGATGTCATCAATCGCCATGATGTGGTGGTATCGCTCTTGCCGCCGCAGATGCACCTTGAGGTCGCGCAGGATTGCATCTCGCTCGGAAAACACATGGTGACAGCGAGTTACGTAAGCAAACAGGTGTTCCGCCTCGGCGACGAAGCCCGCCAACGGGCGCTGGTCTTTATGAACGAACTGGGCCTCGACCCCGGCATAGACCACATGAGCGCCATGCAGCGCATCCATAAAATAAAAGGCGAGGGCGGCAAAATCACGGCGTTCTATTCTTATACCGGTGGCTTGGTAGCTCCAGAAAGTGACGACAACCCCTGGCACTACAAGTTTAGTTGGAATCCCCGCAACGTCGTGCTGGCCGGTCAAGGCACCGCCCAATTTCTGGAAAACGGCAAACTGAAATACATCCCCTACCGCCGCCTCTTCCGTCAATACCGGCTGGTGGAAATCCCCAACATGGGGCAGTGGGAAGTGTACGCCAACCGCGATTCGCTGCTGTACAAAGAGGCTTATGGTTTGCAGGACATCAAGACGCTTTTTCGCGGAACTATCAGGCATAGAGGCTTTTGCGATGCTTGGAATGCGCTCGTGCGCATCGGGCTGACGGATGCCACATTCCCGATTGTGGACAGCGACCAACTGACTTACCACGACCTCATGGAGGCTTTTCTCGGCATCAGCCAGCACACCGGCTCTGTCAAAGACCGTATCGCCAAGTTGATAGAAGTGGAACCTGACAGTGAAGTGATGCAAAAACTCGAGTGGCTTGGCCTGTTCAGCAAACGCCGTATCAAAGTCAACAACGCGACGCCCTCGCTCATCCTCGAAAACTTGTTGCTCGAAAAATGGGCGCTCCAACCCGACGAAAAAGATATGGTCATCATGCAGCACGTTTTTGAATACGAGCAGCAACGCAAAAAACGGAAACTCACCTCCACACTCGTGATGAAAGGTGAAAATGGCATCGAAACCGCTATGTCGCGCCTCGTCGGCCTACCGCTCGGTATTTTTGTCAAACTATTGATGCTGGGCAAAATCTCGACCACTGGAGTCAATATCCCTACCATGCCGGAGGTGTACGAGCCTGTGATGAAAGAGTTGGAAGAGTACGGGGTGAAGTTTATCGAGCAGGAAGAGTGATGGCTTTTCTATTGACAATCACGAATCATAGTCTCAGCGGCCTGACGGTTCTCGAACTGTCAGACCGCGATTATTCTGCACGAAATGTCTCCAGCATTTCTACCAATGTCTGATTCAAATTGTTGATAGCCAGCGGCAAATCCCATTTTTCGCGGTTACGGGCTTCCACAAAGTTGGAGATGCTGCGGATTTCCAGAAAGGGTGTTTTTGCCAACAAACAAGCATAAAAAAACGCCGCGCCTTCCATGCTCTCCACTTGGGCATCGGGGTATTTCGCCTGAATGGCCGCGATGGAATCGGGCGAGCCATGTACTTTATTCACGGTGAGGCCATGCGCGGTGGGCAAGAACGCGGCATGTTCGGCAGCGGGATTGCGCAATAGGCCATTAATATATGGTGCGTCGTTTTTTTCCAGCAAACCCAATTCAAACAAGTCAGTGAAACGCCCGTCAGATTCTTCCACACCGAGGTCGCTGAAGCGTTCGGTCGCCACGTTAAGGACATCGCCGAGTTTCAAATTTCTGTCGAAAGCACCCGCAATGCCAGGATTAAGGGCCAAATCAGGTTGGTTTTTTGCCAAAAACTGCCCGACGTGGAATGCCGTTGCTGTCATCCCCACCCCAGTCACGAGCGGAAAAACGGAGAGGTTTTCCTGTTCAAAAACGCCGGTATCGTTTCGATGGAAATGTTCTTCGAGCCAATTCAGGGCAGGCGCAATCTCAAAAATGGTGGCGGAAACGAGCAGGATTTGCATGGAAAATGATTTTTTAAAAACTCAATATTCCGGCGCTATCGGCCTAAGCCTAAATAAAGCCGAGGCGAACGCGTATTTACACGTTCGCCTCGGCCAAATTGTATCGAGAAAATGTGCGCTCAGAGCCTGCCCATTGCGCCAGCCAGCGACGTGAACAAGAAAGGGAACCCTACCCAAACCCATTCAGGGATAAACACCAGCAGTGCAAGCGTGCCGACAAGGCTGACGATAAAAAACAGCCAGTCGCGGCTCCGGTTTTCGGCGTATTCTTCGTTTTTTTTCATGTGCGAATCCGTTTTTTTAGTGCGGCGAAGGTAGGAAACGTTGTTCGTTGCTTGTTTGTGGTTGTTCGTTTTTTTCCTCAAAAAACTCATTCCTTTGCCTCGAATTTCTGAATAAATACTGAACACACAAACCAGCGACCAAATTATATGATACAGGTATTTGTCACCGGCGGCACTTTCGACAAAGAGTATAATTACCTCACCGGCGAGCTTTATTTCAAAGACACCCACCTAAAGGAGATGTTCGAGCGCGGCCGCTGCAATGTGGACATTGACATCAAAACCCTGATGATGGTGGATTCGCTCGAAATGGGTGACGAAGACAGGGGCATCATTGTCCACAATTGCAAAAAAACACTCGCCAACCAGATTTTGCTAACACACGGCACCGACCGCATGGTGGAGACTGCGAGCGTGCTGGCCGAAGCCGGGCTGGAAGACAAAACCGTCGTACTCACCGGTGCCATGATACCTTATGCTTTCGGCACATCTTCTGACGGTTTTTTTAATTTGGGCAGCGCATTGGCCTTTGTTCAGGTCTTGCCGCCGGGGGTATATGTGGTGATGAATGGCCGCTATTTCCCGTGGGACAAAGTGCGGAAAAACAAGCAAACGGGCAACTTTGAGGAGATGTAACAGCCATAAAGAGGAGATGCCGTTTTACATTTACATCTTTTCCAAAAACTCCAACTGCCCACCAAAGATGAACATATACAGCGTGGCTGCCACTATCGGGGCAATTACGCTCAACGCCATCACATAAAAATAGCGGCGCGGCACCTTCGATCGCTCGACAGCCTCAGCCATCAATGCGATGAGCAGTACCGCCAATACGATAGCAACGAGGATGAGCGTTAAGAGCGTCGCCAAGTAATCATTGGAAAGCCACAGCCCCAACCAGACGACGACTTCCAACAAGAAAATTTCCAAAAGCGATAAGCGAATGTTCATGGACATTGGACATTAGACACTGGACGTTGAATGTCAAACATTTGCGAGACTAATGCCCAAAGTCCAACAGCCCAAAGTCTTATAAATTTTACTGCAATGAAGCACAAAAACAGCGTATTCCCTCTACTGTTCTTTTTTTTGGCTCAGTTGGCACCTCTGTTCGCTCAGGAAGGCCCGCCCAACGACGAAAAGGAATTTGAAAAGCAATATCAGGAGCGCATCAAAAAGGATAAACTGAACAACATTTACATCCCGAAGAACTTGGACGATGCCATGCTCCAATTGGACAAAATCATATCGCCCGAATCACAGGCAAAGATTAAAGCCGTCCCGGAAGACAGCGTTTGCCTCGCGCTGCACAACCGGCTCGGGCAATGGATGATTCTGAATTGGGGTTTCTACGGTGGCTCTCGCCTGTCGCACTACCTCCGTAGCGCAGGTGTCACATACCCCGACGATATGGCCGATTTTTTGATTCTCGCCTATCATCGCAAACTCAACGGCAAACCCGTCACCATCAAAGAATTCGCCATTTTTTTCCGCGAAAAACGCAAAAAAGAGCACGAAGCAGAGAAAAAGGAAGGCAAGGTGATTCACGAGGAAACACGAAAGAAGGAACCTGTGAGCAATAAAGAATCGGGCGGCAAAGGGAATTAGCCTTTAAAAACTGTTTTAAAAATCCGTCCCCAATGCCAGATGGAAAACGGGCTTTTGCACCACCCTCGTTTCGATACCCCACGCATAGTCTGCCCGGAGATACATACCAAAAATAAGTGCCCGCGCCCCAAAACCATAACCTGCCACGAGCGGGTCGCGGAAATAGTTGACCTTCATAATGACGACCGGCGGCTTGTTATTTGGGCCTTTTTCAAGCACCACAGTATTGATAGGATTGTTGCCGCTGTAAGGGCTTCGGCCTTGCCAAGCAGTGCCGACATCAAAGAAACCAACGAGTTGGAAGTTGCGCCAGAAATTGCCCATCACCGGTTTGTTTGAAAAATATTTGAAAATAGGGACGCGCAACTCGCTGTTCATCAGTGCATAAGAATTGCCGTTGCGGATGTTCTGCTTAAAACCGCGCAGATTGGCGGCGAGCGTCTGATAGGCAAAATCGGTGCTTTGCGGCAGCGGTATATTCTCGTTGAATTTTGGAAAAATCCAATTGTCCACCCCGCCGAGGAAGTACAGAATTTTTTCGGAGCCGAAAGTTGTGGCGCCCGCCACCCGCAGCGCAAGGATGGAACGACGGTCGAGCATCTGATAATGCCGCGCATCCAGACCGATGACGGTCATAAAACCTTTGTTGAGGCGCAGGCTCCATTCCGGCTGCGTATTCAGTTCAAAACGTTTCACTGCCTCCACAAATATTTTTGCCCGCGAGCCAGTTTTCAGGTTCAAATCCACGTCCACCGTATTGTCATAAACGGCAGCAAAACGGAGCGAGGCCCGTTGTTCGGCGTAGTCGGGTGTTTCGAGCGTGGACTCATTGGAACTCAGGTAGATAGCCTTGTCTTGCCGGAGCGTGGCGGTGCCGCGCAGGCTGAAAAACACATCGAGCGGATAACGCAATTCGTACAAGCCGAGGATAGTGTTGGTGCGCACTTGGAGCGGCACGGGCGGGTTGCCGGGTGCGACTTGGTCAAGTGTGTTGACCACCGTTTTGCGGTAGAGGCCGTACCGCTTGTCGAGGCGGCGTTTTTTGTCGTCGAACCACAGATAATATTCCGCGCCGTTGAAAGTAGTGGGAAGTCGGAAGCCAGCCTCTACGACGTAGTTTTCCAACAAATCTTTGAAATTGGCGCGGAGCAAGATGCCAGGCGGCGGTGTTTGGAAGCCATCGGGCGAACCGGCATAACTGTCCAAACCCTCGAACAACAAGTTGTTGTCCATGGTCGTCGAGATGTAGTCCGTGCGGAATTTCAGCCGGTAAGGGATGATTTGCGAGGGATTGAAACGAATGACAGAGTTCCTTTTGCCCAATTCCACCAACGGCTTGGTCGGTCTTGACGACCGGCGCGGCACGGGCATCGAGTCCGGGCGCAGCAAATTCCCATCTTCAACTTCATCATCTTTCACCGGGACGGTCAGGCGAGAAGGTTCGTCCGGCGATTTTGGCGGCGGCGGCGCGGCGAGGTGTTCTGGCACCTGGAACAACCACCCCGGTTGCACCAGAGTGACCGAATCCGGGCGTGCTGCATTTGCATTTTCTGTTTCAACCGGCAGTTTTTCAGGGGCTTGTGAAGAGTCGTCTATCAAAGGCTGAGCCGGGATGGGCAGCCCCGCATTGCGATAAGTCAGTTCGCGGTAACGTGTGATGCGAGCGGGCGCGGCAGGTTTTGGGTCCAGCTTTTTTGTGTAAAAAATTGTTTTGCCGTTGCGCGGGACAGCCTCTACCAGTTGCCCCGTGCGAAAAGAGAGATGTTGTTCCGCAATGTTGCGGTCATAGTTCGTCTGATTCCAGGTGCGGGCGCGTTTTTTGAACACGGGGAAAAAACGGATGCTGTCCACCTGTGTCGAGTCAATATTTTTCAACACTGTGTCCACCGGCGCGAGGAACGTGAGCACCCGTTCGAGCGGCCATTCGCCGGGTTCTTTTTCGTTCAAAGCCGATACTTCCGCACCGTCTTTTAGGTAAATAATGGCTTTGTTGTAGGCCAGATAAGGTTCCAAATACCCGGATTGGCGGTTGGAGATTCCACTTTCATTGCTCAAAAAAGCGAAATGTGTGCTGTCCACCCCAATCGGGTTGCGCTCGTCGAACATCGGTGTTTCGGTGATGCGCACCAATTCGGGACTCCGGCTTTCGAGGTCGAAAAAGAAAATGTCGAAACGGCCCAGCGGCAAAATCGTGTCCAAGCGCTCGGTGGAAAGTGTGTCCGTCACCCGGTTGCTGGCAAACAAAACCCCCTTGCGACCGTCCAGCACAGCGACCGAAGCATCAAGGTCGTCCCAAAAATCCTGTGTCAGCCGTTCGGTCTGCTTCGTCACGGTGTGGTAGACGAACAGGTCAGAAAAGCCGCGCACCGCGCCTGAAAACGCCATGTCCACCGGGTTGATGTAGTCCAAACTGAACACGCGCTGAAATTCGGGCGAGAGGTCGGCGATTTCTTTTTTTGTTCTTTTCGCCGAAAGGTCGAGCACAGCGATGCGCGGGATGTCGCGACGCTCGTAAAGCACCGCCAGCCGCTGGTTGTCGGGGTTCCATGCCAATTGGGGATAGTTGTAATCGGTAGCCTGGAGCGCGTTGCGGGCGCCGCCTTTCATCACGCATTTGCGTTTGCCGATTTTTTTGCCGGGCTGGGGCTCGAGGTCTTGCACCCACACACGCCATCGCCCGATATTGTTGCTCACCCATGCGACGCGCCGCCCGTCGGGGCTGATTTTTAGTTTGCTGAGCGGCAGTTTCTTTTTGTTTTTGACAAATATCTCCGTACTCGAATCGGGTGTTTTCAAAAATCGCGCCTCCTCCCGGTAGCGTTTTCTGAAATATTCCAACATCGTGTCGGTGGTGCGGCGGTACCCGTTGCCAAGCACGTACAGGAATCCTGCGTCAATGCTGCGGTTGATGCGGGTGAGGTAGAGCAGGTTGCTCACCGTGCCGCGCCCGAAGTGCAAACTGATGTAATTCCAGAATGCGTGGCCGGCGATGCGCGGGTGGTCTTTGGCCAGTTTGTCAAAGTTTTTGTACTTGCCCGACAGCACGATGTCGCGGAATTGGTTGTCGTTTTCGATGCTCCATTCTTCGCCGCAGTAGGCCGTGAGGCCGTTGGTGTACCAGCCGGGCAGGTTGAGCAGCACGGCGTTTTGCACGATTTCTTGCAAATTGGAGCCGAAGAGCATGGAGTTGAGCACCACGCCCGCTATGCCTTCGCGGAGTTGGGCACGCAGGTGATTGTGGTCGCCGTCGAAATAAACGAACACTTTGTTGCCTATCACCTTGGTCTCCCCGGCGCGGAGTTGGAACACTTCACTCTCTCCGATATTGCTTTGTTTCAAATCGGTCAAATCGCTGAACACGAGCATCTCGATTTTCTCGGTCATCTGGTGCTCGAGCATTTGTTGCACGGCGGGGAAGTCGTATTCGGCTGTTTGCAGCGCCGCTTGCGCCACATTGCGGGCATCGCCATACCAATAGGTGACAAGATTGGCTGTTTCGTACAACATCCACTCGTCTATTTGGCGGTTGTACTGCACCCGGTTTTTACCGAAAGAAGTTTGGGAAGTAGTTTGGGAAAAAAGAAAAAATGGGCACAGGAGCAGAACGAGCGTTCCATATTTCATGCCCTGTATCGAATGCCGGAGTGTGTTATTTGTCATAGCCGCACGGTTTTGAGTTTTCTCGGTCGTAAAAATGAGGCGTTTGCCCCAAAATACAATGACTTGGAATGGCAAAACGTGCAGGGAGGGAAAAAGATTTTTGCACACACCCCCGACACGCCGGGAACATCCTGAAAGTTGCCAACTTTTAAGATGTTCCCGGCGTGCTGAAAGTGTATGTCTATCGCAATAAAAGGTGTACGATGGCAAGAAAAACAACTGGAATCTACCGCATCCGCACCATTTTCCGCACCGCGCTGTCCGTCGCAGTTTCTAGTTTGTAGAACAAGACACCCGCATCGCCAAGCAGGCTTTGTTCCAACAAAATGGCATGGTGGCCTTGCGCATAATGGCCTGATTGAGTGTGCAGCACCCGCCCCGTCTCGTCAAACACCGTCAACGTCGCGTCGGCATTTTCAGGCAAATAAAATCCGATGCGCGTTTTGTCCCTGAACGGGTTGGGCTGGTTTTGGTACAGTTCAAAACCATTTTTGGAAATGCGCCCGTCGTCGAACCGGAGTGCGACATCGAGCATCAATGCTTCCTCCAACTTGTATGCTTCGGCGCGGGTGATGCGGCTGGAGAAATGGAGCATTTCGCTGAGCCGCGCTGGTTTGTGGGAGCGGAAAGTAATCGAAAACGCCCCCACGCCGCTCTCGACAGCGGCGGTGACGGCATCGGGGAATATGCCGAAATTGCCCGCATCCATGCCTTCGCCGGGCTTGATTTCCACGATTTCCAAACCTTCGACATTGAGCGTAAATTGGTAGCCGGACACTTTTTCGGCGGCTTTAAAATCAACGGTGAATGTTTCTCCCGCTCGCACGTCGCGATTTTTTACTTCAAAAAACAAAACCCCTCGCGAGCGGTCGTCCGTCGGAAGCAAGTTGTCGCCAAGTGTGGTATTGTTCACGTCGCCGATTTTGACCCCTACAAAATCGTCTTCAGTTTGGTTGCTTGTCACATTGGAGCGAGTGATGGTTTCGGGGAACACCGATTGGAATGGGTTGGCCGGGTTGGGAAACACAAAATCCTTGTCCACAAAACGCCAAGATGTGTTGTCCGGGAAGTCGTCGTAGATGCCGAGGATGAGTTTGCGGATTTCCACGATGTCGAACGTGGTGACGGACTCGGAGTGGTTGGCATCGGCGGCGATGATTTTATAGGGAGTGTCAAGGTATTCCAATCCGAGAATGTGTTTTGAAATCAGCACCAAATCGTAGGTGGAGACACCGTCAAGGAAGTTGTTATCTTTGAATGGCGTCAAGGTGTAGTTCGCTGGGTTTGCAGGAACATTATAAAACAAAAAGATACCCTGTGCGTCAGTCTGTGCTTGCAAAACGAGGTTCGGCAAGGAAGGAAGAATGACTTCAAGCCTCACAGTGACATTGTTTACACCGTCGTTAGTTTCAGTTGTTACACCCCCCGCAATGGGCATCGATGGGTCGAAATTGCAGACAAAGTTTGGGTCTTGCACCACCACATTAATGACGCAATCCGACGACTGCGCTTCGGCATAGCTTGCCGAAACCGGCCCGTCCGGCACAAAAACATCGTACACCCGCAGCAAAACTTCATTAGTGTCGCCCAATTCAGCGCAGCAAAAATCTACCGACTCGCCGAATATAGTATCGTGAGGGCAGAATGAATCGGTCAAACGCCTCACTTTGAAAGCCAATGTTCCGCAGTCGTCGTGAGAGCCGGTGTCGAATGTTTCGGCATCTATGCTCGCATAACCTGTGGTACTTGAAATAATAGTCTCTATAAAATCAAGGCAAGACACCGTAGGCGGCACGCTGTCCCAAAGATGGATGGCAAACGTACAATTGCCCAATGTGTCGCAGCCATCCGTCGCCACATATTCTATCGAGGTAATACCCACCGGCAAATCCGGCACCGTGCCAAACACGGCGAGGGTGTCCGGGTTGTTCAGGTCATTTCCGGGAAAGTCACTCAAAGTACCTGCGAGCGTATCGGCCATGCCATTGATTGACCAAGTAGCATAAACGGAGGCGACGTAAGAGCAAGCATCTGCGACAACCAAATCCGGCAAATCCACAGCGGCAAGGCAATTGTTCGTCGTGGTGCTCACGGTCACACCAGGCGGGCAGTTGAGAAAAACTGGGCCTTTTTTGTCGTGAATATCAATATATTGGATATCTATTAAGTCTTTGAGCGTACACCAATCGAAGATTGTCCAGGTTCGTTGCACCTGAAAGGAGCCGGGACATATTTGGAACGTTGTATCGGCAAAAGCCGCTGACAACGAGCAAAGATTTGTGAATTGGCGGCCCGCATATTCGACATACGGCTGGCCGGTATTTCCCACCGAAATATCTGGAGTTGCGCAACTCAACGTCACGTCCGATGGCAGTTGTATATCTGGAATTTGAATGCGTGTCAGGGAGATTTTTTGGATGCAGGTGGTAGTATTACCGCTTTGATCTTGCGCTGTCCAGCGGCGGTTGAAGGTTCTATCGAAGGTACTGTCACAAGTCCCCACAAATTTCGTATCTAAATGTCCAAGTGTTTGCAATGCCCCGCAAGCGTCTTGAGCAAAAGGCATAGCTGCAGCGATGCCCAAACTGTCTAAAAAAGACGGAGAAATGTCGCTCACGACGCAAGGAATCACAATGTCTTCACAAGTCAACATCGGTGGCAGCATATCATTGATTTGCACATTGCCCGTGCAAGAACTCCCATAATCCGTTTCCGTCACCCGGAAACTATAGTTTTTGCCCAGGTCGTCCGGCCCAATGTCGGTAGGTTCCCAAGGGCCGTTGCCAACAGGTGGCGTTTTGTCCAATTCTACGATATAAGTATTGCTGTCGAGGCATCCAAAATTGCCGTTGAGCAAAATGGCCGGGTCGGGCAGCCACGAGCAAGTAGAATCCAGCGAAACGGTCAGATTGGTTTTGCAATTAAGTTGGCCGGCAAAATTCTGCACCGTCAGCCGGAACGAGCAGGTGGCCGAATTGCCCGAACTGTCGGTGGCCACGAACACGTTGACGGTGTTGCCCAATGGAAATTCCGAGCCAGAGACCAAGCCCGACAACTGCTCGATGGCCACTTCCGATTGGAGGTCATTGGCCGAGATTGCATAAAAATATTGAAAGGTGCATACATTGGCCGGGAGCGTTACAGTGTCGTGCGGCGGGCAACTGATGATGGGCGGGATGGTGTCAGTTTGGGCGGTGGCGAGTGCGGCGAAAATTAGGAAAGGCAGGATTTGGAAAAACCGGTTCATAGGAAAAAAGACTTTTGATGAAAAAAATACGGGATGGATTAAAAAGTAATACTAACAGGTCGGAAAGATAAACCCTGTCCGTTTTTTCTGGGAATCATTCGGGCATGTTGACGGGTTCGCGCCAAAAAAATGAGAGGCTATTAGATTTGAAATTCAAAAACTCTCCCGCATTTCTTTTTTTGACCAAGCTTTATTGTTCTTTTGCGCCACAGTTTTTTGAACCAATTGCAACAAATCAAAAATTTCATAAAAAACAACTTTTTGCCTTTTTCGGAACATGAAATTTTTTAAACTGCGCAAATTTTTTACAATCATTCTGTTCATGGCAATATCTTTGCCCGCTTCTTGGGCGCAGGGCAACCGCGATTTTATGCGAGAGACGGGGAAAATCAACGTCGTTGTGGGCGTGATTTTGCTCATCTTCCTCGGCATCGTTTGGTATCTCGTGCGGCTGGAACGTAAACTAACCAAATTAGAGCACCAACTCAACGACGACAAAAATGAGTGGACAAATTAGTTTCTTCAAAAGCGTAGAAAACTACGTGGACAAGGCCGCGGCCTTCACCGACATCCCCAAAGGACTCATCGAACAAATCAAAGCCTGCAACCTCGTACTCCAAATCCGTTTCCCGATCCGGGTGGATGGCGACTACCAAGTCATCGAAGCCTACCGGGTACAGCACTCCCACCACCGTTTGCCGACGAAAGGTGGCATCCGTTATGCAGAATCGGTTGACCAAGATGAAGTGATGGCGCTCGCCGCGCTCATGTCGTACAAGTGCGCCCTCGTGGACGTACCTTTCGGCGGCGCAAAAGGCGGCATCAAAATCAACCCCGCAAAGTTCAGCGTCGAACAACTCCAAAACATCACCCGCCGCTACACCACAGAATTAGTCAAGAAAAACTTTATCGGCCCCGGCATTGACGTGCCTGCCCCTGACTACGGCACCGGCCCACGCGAAATGGCCTGGATTCTCGACACCTACCAAGCTTTCCGCCATGGCGAGATTGACTCCATTGGCTGCGTCACTGGCAAGCCCGTGACCCAAAACGGCATCCGTGGCCGCGCCGAGGCTACCGGGCGCGGCGTGTTTTACGGCCTGCGCGAAGCCGTTTCTTTTGCCGACGATATGCAAAAAATTGGCCTCACCAAAGGCATCGCCGGCAAAACGATGGTAGTGCAGGGCCTCGGCAACGTGGGCAGCAACACGGCCATCATCAGCCAACAAGAAGGTGACGTGAAAGTCATCGGCGTGGCAGAGCGCGAAGGCTCCATTTACGACCCAAAGGGCATTGATATCGAAAAACTCATGGCATTCCGCGCAGAAACAGGCTCCATTATGGGTTTTCCCGGCTCCACGGCATTGCCCAACAACCTCGCCGCGCTCGAACTGGAATGCGACATACTTGTGCCTGCTGCCCTTGAAAATCAAATAACGGTGGAAAATGCCCCCCGCATCAAAGCAAAAATCATCGCCGAAGCAGCCAATGGCCCGGTCACTGCCGATGCTGACGCTATTTTGCTGAAAAAAGGCGTAGTCACTTTGCCCGACTTTTTCATCAACGCGGGCGGCGTGACGGTTTCCTATTTCGAGTGGCTCAAAAACCTTTCGCACCACCGTTTTGGCCGACTCGAAAACCGCTTCCAACACAACGCCTTCGAGGGCATCCTGAGCAAAGTGCAGGAGATGACGGGCAAAACTATCAGCGATCGCGAGCGCGACTTCCTCACCCGTGGTGGTACCGAAGTGGAATTGGTGAACTCTGGTTTGGAGGATACGATGATAACGGCGTACCACCAAATCCGCGAAACGCTAAAACAACACCCGGATGTCAACGACGTGCGCACCGGGGCATTTGTTTGTTCGCTGAAAAAAATCGCCAGTGACTACGTCTCGATGGGGATTTTCCCGTAGTGGCAAAACTACAACTACCGAAAAGGTTGAATCAACAGGTTTTGTTTGGTGCTTATGCCCTTACAGCCTGATGGTTCAACCTTTTTTTATTGGCGACCCTCTCCCACCCCGTTTTTAACAAATTTATTTTGGCCAAACAAGGGATTCTGTCGTCTGGCAGCCAAATTTTTTGCCCCCACAGTGACAAAAACGCTTTGTTAACAAAATTTACACAGGTTTATCGGCGTTTTTCTTGCACATAATTTTTCCACGCCCTACCTTTGGGGAAATTTTGCAAACCGAAATAATATTTCACAACGCTGCATAGTCATGTCAGAGAAACTCGACAAAATAGACCTCAAAATCCTCAAAATCCTTCAGGAGAACAGTAAAATCACCAACCTCGACCTTTCCAAGAAAATCGGCCTTTCGCCCGCGCCCACTTTGGAGCGCGTAAAGAAGTTGGAACAAAGCGATATTATCCAAAGTTACCACGCTCAAGTGAATCCTCAGCAAATGGGGCTGAACGTCAAAACTTTCGTGCTTGTGTCGCTGGCTTGGAAAAGAGAAAACGCGCTCAACAGCTTTTTGGAAAAAATCTCCCAGATTGACGAAGTGACAGAATGTTACATCATCACCGGCGAGGCTGATTTCCTAATGAAAATCGTCTGCAAAGACATCCCAACTTACGAGCAGCTGCTGTTCAAAACCATCAGCCAAATCGAAGAAATCGAGCGGCTGAAAACGCTGATGACGCTTTCGACGGTAAAAGACTCGAAAATACTGCCGTACAACTACGACGACAAATAGTTGGAATCAACCCACTGCTAATGTACGACCCCGACCAGCGCATGCTGGCCGGGGTCGTTTTTTTGCGCCCCGCACTTTAGAAAAAGAGCCGCTGTATGGCAAAAGCCCCCCCCATTCACCGAATCACCACATCCTTCACATATTCCTCGCCCATTTCCTCATTGAGCAGGTTTTTGATTTTGTCTTTTGCGTAGGAAAGTTCGTGCTTGAGCGGCGCGGAAAGGATGGTGAGGTACAACACATTTTTGCGCACAGCGATATTAGAGGTGTAGGTCGAAATTGTCTTGCCCATGAGCTTTTCCCACAGCATTTTCACCCGTGTCTCGTCGAGCTGGGGTTTGAGGCGAAATTCCTGCAACATATCCTGCATCGCGTCTTGCAGGGAGAGGTCGTTTTTCTTTTTCATGTCGGATATCAATGGAGTCAAAATTAGACAGGATTCGCAAGATTGGCAGGATTTAAAATCTACTATCCCACCCAACTAATACTAACTGGCTCACACCCAATCAATACCTTTTTTGAGCAGGCCCAACGTCTCGGCCTCTGCACTGCCCGGCTCCGGCTGGAAATTGTACACCCAATGCGCCACCGGCGGCATACTCATCAGGATGGACTCGACGCGGCCATTGGTTTCGAGGCCAAATTTCGTGCCTCGGTCCCACACCAGATTGAACTCCACATAACGCCCGCGCCGGAGCATCTGCCAGTGTTTTTCGCGCACGTCCCAGGGGCGCGGCGCGGCGCGGCGGAGCAGTTCGGTGTATGTCGGGGCAAAAGTCTCCCCCACTGCCACGGCAAATTCGAAGAGTTTTTCCTGCGAAAGCCCGCATTTTTCATCCAAATAATCAAAAAAAATGCCGCCCACGCCGCGTGTCTCTTGGCGGTGTTTCAGGAAAAAATAGTCGTCGGCCTGCTGTTTGAAAGCCGGGTAAAAATCCGGGGAAAAGCGAGCGCAGGTATTTTTCAACTGCTGGTGAAAAAACCGGGCATCCTCGGGCACTACATAATGTGGTGTCAAATCAATGCCGCCGCCAAACCACCAACGCCCCGTGCCCGTCTCGAAATAGCGCACATTCATGTGGATAATCGGCGCCATCGGGCTATGCGGGTGCAGCACGATACTCACACCCGTGGCAAAAAAATCGGTCGGCGGCAATTGCATACTTTTTGCCACCGGCTCCGGCAACGGGCCGTGGACAGCGGAGAACATGACCCCACCTTTTTCGATGGTTTTTCCCTCAATGACGCGGCTCCTGCCTCCACCACCCTCCAAGCGTATCCAGTTGTCTTCCAAGAACTTGCCACCTCCGCCATCGGCGGATTCGAGTTGGCGGCAGATGTCGTCTTGCAAGGTGCGGAATCGTTCGGCGATTGTTTCTTTCTTGAGCATGGTTACTTTTGTTGCGCAAAGGTCTTTTTCCTTTTAATATGAAAATTAAAAACCAGTAAAGGAAATTTTGGCTGAGGCAACAAATCTCTAAATAGGCCAATCAATCACCACTTTTCAATGAAAGAATCCGAACTCATCCTCAACCGCGACGGCAGCATCTACCACCTCAAACTACACCCCGAGCAAGTGGCGCCGCTTATCATCACCGTCGGCGACCCAGAGCGGGTGCCGAAAGTGAGCCGCTACTTCGACCGGGTGGAACACCGGGTGCGCAAACGCGAATTTGTGACCCACACCGGCTGGCTCGGAAAGCAGCGACTCACAGTCATTTCGACCGGCATCGGGCCTGACAATGTGGATATTGTGCTGAATGAACTGGACGCGCTGTTCAACATTGACTTGGCGACCCGGCAGCCAAAATCAATGCCCCAACAACTGACGTTCGTCCGAATCGGCACGGCAGGCAGCTTGCAACCGGAAGTCCCGGTGGACTCGTTTGTCGCCTCCTCCGGGGCGATTGGCATGGATGGTTTGATGCAGTTTTATCGGGCGGAAAGTCAGCAACAGCATCCGTTGTTGGCAGCACTCCGGGCACACATGGCAGGTCATTGGGATTTTCCGCTCAGCCCCTATTTTGTCAAAGGCGACAAAAGTTTGCTGCGGCATTTTATCCAAAACTTTCACTTTGGCATCACAGCCACAAACCCCGGCTTTTATGGCCCGCAAGGGCGGCAGTTGCGAATTCCGGTGCGAATCCCGAACTATCTCGATTTGCTGCAAACATTTGAATTTCAGGGAAATAAAATCATCAATCTCGAGATGGAAACTGCGGCTATTTATGGTTTGGCGCAATTGTTGGGTCACCGGGCTGTCTCGTTGAGCGCGATTTTGGCGCATCGCCCCACCGGGACATTCAGCCACCACCCCGAAAAAACGGAGCGCGCGCTTATTCAAAATGTGCTGGAAAAAATTTCGTCCGGTATATGAGCAAAACGCTCTACTTTCACGTCGTTTTCAATCCACATTCACAAATCAAAAACTCAGATTATGAAATCAATCTTAATCTCTTTGAAGCCCAACGCTTTTTTGCTGGCACTCAGTTTTCTCCTGTTCAGCACGACGACGACTATGCAATCTTGCTCGCCGCAGTTTGACCAAGTGGGCCTTGACAATGCCACCAATCTCGGCAGCAAACTCACCGACATCATGGCAAAAGCCATTGAGCCTTTTGGCAAACACTCCGATGCGGTCTCCAAACTTTTGGGCGACCTCGGCAGTGCTGCCGAACACGCTTCCGGCCAAAAAAGAAACAAGGAAATCGCCGAACAGTGGAAACTGCTGACCAATGACTTGGCGACCCCGTTCTTCGACCGTTGGAAAGAAAAAGGTGTGCTCGACAAAGACTTTGTGAAAGAAGCAGTCGGACAAGTTGGCAAAAGCCTCGACGCCATCAAAAAAGCGGAATTGGCAAAGAGAAAATAACGTCGCGGCCACAAAAAACACCCATAGAAAACTGATAAAATCAATCTCTGCCGAAGCAGAGCCATTTCGTTAAACCTTCATTTCCTTTTTACAATGCCAGAAGATAAATCAAAAAAAATTGACAAATCCCTCGACGGTCTGGACGACCAAATTGTGGACATTGTCGGCAAATTTGTCAAACGCCGCCGCGATCACTATGAAAAAGCAGCCAAACGGCTTCATGAAAACATGAAGAAGGATGCCAAGCGCTACGCCATCATGCTCGCCGACGGGAAAATTGACCAAGAAGATTTCGAGATGCTGATGCAGGGGCGCATGACCCAACTGAAAATCGAACTGCTCTCTGAAGTATCCATTTCAAAAGCCAAATTTGACGACATTGCGGGTGATGTCCTGAAAGTGACTGTCAATACTTTGATTGCAGCCATCTGAGATAAAAACTTGTTTTCCACCATTGACACAGCCCCGCCCAACTGCGGGGCTGTTCGTTTTTTAAACAACTGATTATGAAACTTTTGCTTCCCATTTTTGCACTCATTTTTTGGGCAAACACATTTTTCGCCCAAGACACTTTTTCCATCGTAGCGGTAGACACCACCACCGGCGAGGTCGGCAGCGCCGGCGCCAGTTGCCTCGACGACATCTCTTTTCCCGGCAGCGGCGGAGCCATCATCATCAGCGACATCCTGCCCGGCAGAGGAGCCATCCACACCCAGTCTTTTTGGGTAGCCACCAACCAAGCCAATGCCCGGCTGAGAATGGAAGAAGGCCTTTCGCCACAAGAAATTATTGACTGGCTCAAGCCAAACGACGTGGGTGGGATATTCGGCGCCCAGCAACGCCAATACGGAATCGTGGATTTTGACCCGCAAGGCCATCCGCGCTCGGCTGCTTTTACCGGCACCCAATGCTTTGATTGGAAAGGCCACCGAACTGGCGCGAACTACGCCATTCAGGGCAACATCCTGCTCGGCCCAGAAATTATTGACAGTATGGAAACGCGTTTTCTCAACGCCACAGGTACCCTCGCCGATCGACTCATGGCCGCCATGCAGGGTGCCAATGTGGTCGGCGCGGATACCCGCTGCACCGACAACGGCACCTCTTCCCTCTCTGCTTTTCTGCGCGTGGCCAAACCCGGCGACCACGAAGACAGCCTCTATCTCGACCTCAACGTGCCCTCGCTCCCGGCAACTCAAGAGCCGATAGATTCGTTGCAAACCCTTTACAATCAATGGAAACTGACCTCCGTGACGCAGCCGCTCGAAGTGCGGGCAAAGATTTTTCCCAACCCCGCACGCGGGCAGGTGAAGGTGTTTTTTGAAGAGCGGGAAGGCTTGTTCCAACTATTCAGTGCCACAGGGCAATTGGTTTTTGAAAAAACACTGACTGCCGGGGAAAACACTTGCTCCCCCACCCTTCCGACGGGTGTTTATTTTGCCAAAATCACTGCCGGCCAGAAGACCCCGCTGTCGCAAAAACTATTTTTAATGGAGTAATTGGATAATTGGATAATGAAGTAATGGGGTAGATAATGAGCCAATTTTAAAGGTTCTGCCATTTTGTCACCTACAGTCCTTACCTTTGCCCCCTCGAAAGAATGGCCCTTTGACCCATTCTTTTTTTCATTATCCCATTATTCCTCCATTATTTCATTATCCCATTTTTAAAGGATGTACGACAGCAACCCGACATTGGAAGGTATCAAAACGATAGACGAGGCAAAGCAAGGCAGCGTCCTCTTTAAAGACCACTGGCAGGAGACGACCACGCCGGGCGGAAAGAAATTTTACATCGAGAGTTACGGCTGCCAGATGAATTTCAGCGACTCCGAAATCGTGGCCTCGATTCTCAGCGAGGTCGGCTACTCCCCCACCCGCAATGTGGAAGAAAGCGATTTGATTTTGATAAACACCTGCTCCATCCGCGAGAAAGCCGAAGATACCGTCCGCAAACGCCTCCGTTTTTTTGAAACCATTAAAAATCAACGACCTGGCACCGTCGTCGGCGTGTTGGGCTGTATGGCCGAGCGGCTGAAAAAGAAGTTTTTGGAAGAAGAAAAACTCGTGGACATCGTGGTCGGCCCCGACGCTTACCGCGACCTGCCCAACCTCATCGGCGGCGCGGAAGATGGCAACCGCATGGTCAACGTGCTGCTCAGCCGCGAAGAAACCTACGCCGACATCAGCCCCGTGCGCCTCGAATCGAACGGCATCGCGGCCTTCATCAGCATCATGCGCGGCTGCGACAATATGTGCTCGTTCTGCGTCGTGCCGTTCACACGCGGGCGGGAGCGTTCGCGCGACCCGTTCAGCATCGTGGCCGAGGCGACGGATTTGTTTGAAAAAGGCTATCGCGAAGTCACGTTGTTGGGTCAAAACGTGGACTCGTATAAATGGGAGAATCCCGAAACCGGCGAGCGCGTCAACTTCGCCAACTTGCTGGAAATGACGGCTTTAGTTCACCCGAATCTGCGCGTCCGGTTCAGCACGAGCCACCCAAAAGACATGACCGACGAGGTGTTGCACGTTATGGCGAAATACGAAAACATCTGCAAGTACATCCACCTGCCTGTGCAGTCGGGCAACTCACGCGTGCTGGAAATGATGAACCGCACCTACAACCGCCCCTGGTACGAAGACCGCATCCGCGCCATCCGCAGCATACTACCCGACGCGGCGGTGTCGAGCGACATCATCACGGGTTTTTGCTCCGAGACAGAAGAGGAACATCAAGACACGCTCAGCATCGTGGAGTGGGCGAACTTCTCGATGTCTTATATGTTTTTTTACTCCGAACGCCCCGGCACGCTCGCCGCCCGCAAGTACGCCGACGACATCCCGGAAGAGGTGAAAAAACGCCGCCTCCAAGAAATTATCCGACTGCAAAACGCCGTGTCGCTGCGCCACAATCAGGCCGACATCGGCAAGACGTTCAAGGTTTTGATAGAAGGAAACAGCCGCAAATCCGACCAAGATTTTTGCGGGCGCAACACCCAGAACAAAATGATGGTGTTCCCGAAAAAAGAAGGTTTGAAACCCGGCGATTACGCGCTGGTGCGGGTGAAGGATGCGACGAGCGCGACGTTGTTGGGGGAAATGGTGTAACGCCAACCTTCCGGTTGGCGGCCAACTGAAAGTTGGCGTTACTTCAAAAACTGATTGATTTTCAATCTTATGAGTACAAAAAATCGAAAACTCCAAGTCTTTGTTTCTTCGACCTTCCTTGATCTTCGAGAGGAAAGGCAAGCAGCAGTAGAGGCTATATTGAGTACAGGTAACATCCCGACAGGCATGGAGTTGTTTGTGTCTGGTGATCAGTCGCAGATGGAAATTATTAAGGAGTGGATAGAAGAATCGGATATTTATTTGTTAATTCTAGGAGGGCGATATGGAACGATTGAGCCTTTAACGGGCAAAAGTTATGTACAGATGGAGTACGAATACGCACTCGAAATTAACAAACCTGTAGTCTCGATTGTCGTCTCAGAAAATGTTTTGGCCAAAAAAGTAAAAGAATATGGATCTGAAATGTTTGAACAAGCCTATGCAAAAGAATACAGTAATTTTAAAGAACTTGTATTAACAAGAAATCTTGTCCACTATTATAATGATCTTAAAGATTTAAGGCTAGCAATTTTTGAATCTCTTTCATATTTAGAAAACGATATATTCCCTAACTATGATGGGGAAGTTGGCGTAAAGATTCTTCAAATACCTGTAGAACTCCGTACCGCTTTTCAACAATACTTGCTTTTTTTTAAAGATTATGTGCGTGAATCCAAGGGAAAGGAAATTGCGTATAGGGTTGAGCAAACGAGAGAAGGATTAATAATTGAAATAAATAGCAATGATTCTAAGGAATTTGCAGATATAGTCAACTATTTTGACGAATATTTAGGGTTCGCCCGTAGTAAAGTTATTGAAAAAATAAATATTGAAAACAATCTTACTCCTTTTCATATTGACATTCTAAGAC
>CAYZVM010000025.1:0-39239 GCA_964481485.1 uncultured Saprospiraceae bacterium
GCCATGACTTTGTGGGCAGTGCTGAAATGGTACAACTTGCCCGACACGGCGAGCGCCGACCGTTGGCTGGTATTTGCTTTTTATTCCACGGCGCTTTCCATCGGCGTTCACTTGCTGAGCCTTCTGACTTTTCCCGCGCTGGCGATGTTTTATTATTTTAAAAAGGCAAAAAAGCCGACGGTGCAAGGCACGCTCATAGCGGCGGGCATCGGTGTGGTTTTTATCGTTGCCATTCAAAAAATAATCATCGCGGGCATACCGGCACTGTGGGCGTCTTTTGACAAATTGTTGGTTAATACATTCGGGCTGCCGTTTTACACCGGCATCATCCCGGTTTTCCTGTTGTTCGGGGGAGCCATCTGGCTGGGTCTCCGCCGCGCCGAACGCACAGGCAATGGCCTTTTGCAACGCCTCGTAGTGGGTTTCGGCGTCATCGTCATCGCCTATATGTGTTATGGCACGGTCATCATCCGCGCCAACGCGAACCCGCCCATCAACATGAACGACCCTTCCGACCCGATGCGCCTGCTGCCTTACCTCAACCGTGAGCAATATGGCGAGCGGCCGCTCCTGCGGGGGCCACACTTCGATGCGCGGCCAACTGGAATAAATGCAGAAGAACGCTATGGCCGGGTGGGCGATAAGTACGAAATCGTGGATGAGAAAGTGGACTACAAATATTCGTCGGCTGACCAGACATTGTTCCCGCGCATGGGCGATTACTCCCAAGGCCGCCCGAGTTTATACCGCCGCTGGATTGACAAACCCTCCGGCGTTCCGGTGTTGGGCGACAATATCGAGTTCTTTTGGAAGTACCAGTTCAAATGGATGTACTGGCGCTATTTTATGTGGAATTTCTCCGGTCGTCAAAACGGCGAACAGGGCTTTTTCTCCTGGGACCCCAGTGCGGGCAATTGGCTGACCGGTATTGATTTTATTGATGAAGGCAGGTTGGGAAATCAGAGCGAACTTCCTGATTTTCAGAAAAATAACCAGGCGCGGAACGAATATTATATGATTCCGTTCCTGCTCGGCCTGCTGGGCTTGTTTTTCCACTACCAACGCCGCCCCCGCGATTTCGCGGCCATCATGGCTTTGTTCATCATCACCGGTATCGGCATCATCGTTTATTCGAACCAACCGCCCAACGAGCCGCGCGAACGCGACTATGTACTGGCTGCTTCTTTCTTCACATACGCTATTTGGATAGGGCTGAGCATACTGGCCCTCTACGATTTGTTTGCCAACCGGCTGAAACTTCCGAGTGTAGCAGGAGCTGCCGGAGCTACTGTGTTGGCACTCAGTGCGCCACTGCTCATGGTGACCCAAAACTGGGACGACCACAACCGCTCTGAACATTACGGCAGCCGCGACTATGCGAGCAACTTCCTCAATTCGTGCGCGCCAAATGCGATTATTTTCACTTACGGCGACAACGATACCTACCCGCTCTGGTACTGCCAAGAAGTAGAGGGCATCCGCACCGATGTGCGCGTGGTGAACCTTTCGCTGATTGCGGTGGACTGGTACATCAGCCAACTCCGCCGCGCGGTGAACGACTCGCCCGCCATCGAAATGAGCATCCCGCAAGAAACAATACGAGGCTTCAAACGAGTGCAAACGCCCATAAATCCTTATGAGAAACCGGAGCCGGAAATGACGCTCCAACAAGTAATGCAGTTCCTCGCGGAAGACCACAAAATTCCTATCGGGGAAGGACGGCCTTTTGATACCTATATGCCGACCCGGCAAATTGCTATCCCCGTGAACAAACAAGATGCCAATGCCAATAAAATCATTTCGCCAAATGACTCTACGGCGGTGGATACCATGCGCATCAACCTCGGAAAGGACAAAACCTATCTCATAAAAGACGAACTGGCGATCCTCGACATCATCTCCTCGAACATCTGGAAACGCCCGATTTATTGGGCTGTGACCTGCCGTGAGGACAAATTGCTCGGCTTTGAAGACTACCTGCAACTCGAAGGCTTGGGTCTGCGCCTCGTGCCCAAACGCACGCCGAGCAGCTCGGATTCTTACGGCATCATCGGCAGCGGCGGCGTGGATACGGAGACGGCTTACAACAACATTATGGAAAAATGGCGCTGGGGCAACTTCGACAAAGAGCGCCTTTTCGTGGATCGCTCCTATATGCCGAGCCTCCAAACCATGCGCGTCGTGTTCATACGCCTCTCCCGGCAGTTGGTGGTGGAAGGTAAAAAGGACAAAGCCATTGCATTGGTGGACAAATATTTTGAGGTGTTCCCGGAATACAATTTCCCGTATGACCAGTTCTCGGCCTTCCTCGCCGATGTTTATTTCCGCGCTGGGGCAAATGACAAAGCTGCCACCAAAGTCCGGGAAATATCGAAAACCATAGCAGCGCAACTCCGCTATCATCAGTCGCTTTCTTCGGATTTCCAAAAGGGATACAAACAAGAAAACGATTTTGCGGTGGGTACGGCACAAACGCTGATGCGCATGGCCAACGACATGAAAGACGAAGCGCTGAAAAAAGATTTGGACGAAACGTTTGGGCCTTATTTGCCGACGAGGCCGAATGCGCCCAACCTGCCCGGCGTGCAGGATATTCGTTAAAAATTCTTATTTTTCTGAAAACAAAAGGGGCGTCTTGCAGAAGACGCCCCTTTTGTTTTTTTTATCTTTTCAGCCCCAATCCAGTCTTCTCCGAAATCCCCATCATCCGGTCAATGCGCCACCAACTTCCGCACACTCACGCCTCTCTCCGTCCGCATTTCCACAAAATACAGTCCGGGTGTAAGGTGCGAGGTGGCAAGCTCAATTTGGTGAGCGCCCGCTGTGTATGTTCCAAACGATGAAAAATCGAGCGGCTGACCGGCCATGTTCAAAAGCCGTATTGCCACGTCTGTTTTTTCTAACAAATTGAAGTTCAAGACGACGCGCTCGGAAGCGGGATTGGGCGACAGCCGGAAATCCGGTGTTTGGCCAGCTGCTTCTTCCGCCGACACCGACACCAACAACCCATTGCGCGGGCCTTGCAACACGCTGCGCATCAGGTCTGCCTGACCTTGGGTAAACATATTCATACATTCTTCGCTGGCGTAGTCCATGTAATTTTCTATGAGGTCGGGCATATCGGTATCGTAGAAAATCTCGACTTGTTCACAGCTGTTTTTGGTGGTGTCGCAGTCGAACGCCGATTGGGCATTGGCGAAAGGCGTATCGTCCACGCCATCACTTTGGGCGCAATCGTTGGGGCCAAATACCCCGCCGTCGCCCCAAATATGGCGCAACCCCAGATAGTGGCCGACCTCGTGCACGGCAGTACGGCCTTTCACCACGAAATTGCCGGTGCCGCCGGGTATTTCGATGGTGTTGGGGTTGTTGCCGCCAAACACCCGGTAGTCAATCACCACGCCGTCCTCGTCGGGTGTAGGGGCACCGACACCTGTGGGCCAGTTGGGCAGGTTGTTGGGCGGGAAAGCAAAGCCCAGAATTTGACCCAAAGTAATGCCGCCGAATGCGATGGGCTGGATTTTGCACACCCAAATATTGATGTATTGTTCGGTGTCCCACGCGTCGCTGCCGCCGTCGGCATCGTGCTTTACCTCGGGTAAAAGGTTGTTGCCCAGCAAACTAACTTCAAACAGCTCATTGGTTTGCACCCGCACGATACTTGCCAGTTGGAAATGTATTTCGGGATTGCCGGCCACGGGCTGAAAGAGGGGGCGAAGATTGGCGGTGTCAGCATTGAGCCGGTTGTAATCGGCGTTGAGCACCTGTATTTGATTGTGGATGATGCTGTCGTGCAGGTTTTCGGCATTTTCATTCCAGACGACATGTACTACCACATTGACCGTGAGCGGGCTGCGGTCGTCGGCTCCTTTGGCGGCGCGAGCAGCCTCAAATGTTGCATCAAAATTCTGGTGGAGCGCAGGGTATTTTTCCCGGACGATGTTGGAAAAAATTTCATTGCCGCAAAAAATGGGATGAGAGGCTGTTTGGGTGTGCAGGGTTGTGGTGTAAAAAAGGAGGAACAGGGGGAGCAGGTTTTTTTTCATAAATTTAGAAAAATCGGTGAGTGGGAAAATGAACGGCCAAAAGTAGGGATTGTGCCGGAATGAAAAAGAAAAGCCCTCGCGTCAGATATCTGAAACGAGGGCTTTTAAATGTAAGCCAACACAAAGTGGTTTTGAACAATGAGCGTGTGCAATCAACTGAAAATCACGCCTCTAAAACTGTAATAACCGCTCTACACTGACTTTTAATTTGCGTAGTCGCTCAAAAACTTCAAACGCAGCAGTTGGATTTCTTCCCAAGTGATTTCGTCGTCCTTCAATTCTTTGAAAGCTACGTCAATAGAGTCCGTTTCGGCTTCTTTGAAATATTCGACCACAGTTTCGCGGACGTACTCGTCTATGTGCTTGTTCAGGTAGTAGTCGAGTTTGATTTTCGTACCGGATTGCACAATCATGTCCAATTCTTCCAACAGCTCGGGCATGGAAAGGTCGTTGCCTTTGGCGATGTCTTCGAGCGGTATTTTTCTGTCAATGGCCTGGATGATGCCCACTTTTGTTTTGGATTTGTTCGCCACCGTTTTGATGGTGATGTCCATCGGGCGCTCTATCTCGTTTTCTTCGCAGTATTTCTTGATGGCATCCACGAAAGGCTGGCCGTATTTCTGTGCTTTACCCTGCGACACGCCCACGATTTTGGACATATCCTCCATCGAAATGGGATAGTTTGTCGCCATTTCCTCCAGCGAGGGGTCTTGGAAAATGATGTACGGCGGCAGGTTCTGTTTTTTGGCAATGTTCCTGCGGAGGTCTTTGAGCAGGTTCATCAAAGGCTCATCGAGCACCGCAGTGCCGCCTTTTTCGTCGTCCGCGTCGTAGTCGCCATCTTCGTAGTCGTGGTTGATGGTGATTTGAATCGGGTATGGATTTTTCAGATAATCCTTGCCCGCGTCTGATACTTTAAGGATGCCAAATTCCTCGATTTCTTTGAAAATCAAGTTGTTTATCATGGCATGGCGGAAAATGGAACTCCAGAAATTCTCGTCCCTGTCTTCTCCGACCCCAAAGTTTTCCATTTCGGTGAAACGGAAATCCTTCATCTCTTTCGTCTCGCGACCCAATATGAAATCCATCACCGTTTTCATCAGATAGTTTTCGTTCAGGTCTAAAATAGACTGAACCACGCTGATGATTTCCTGCTGCACCTCTACCCGCTCCTTGGGATTCTTGCAGTTGTCGCACATCTTGTGGCAGTCCTCCTCTTTGAACTCTTCGCCAAAATAGTGGAGCAAAAATCTGCGCCGGCAAGAGGCCGTTTCGGCATAAGCCACTACTTCCTGCATGAGTTGGGCGCCCATTTCGCGCTCGGCCACGGGCTTGTCGCGCAGGAATTTTTCGAGGCGCAGGATGTCGGCATAGTTGTAAAACGCGATGCACTTTCCGGTGAGCCCGTCGCGGCCAGCGCGGCCTGTTTCCTGATAGTAGTTTTCGATGGATTTGGGCATATCGTAGTGCATCACGAAGCGCACGTCAGGTTTGTCAATCCCCATCCCGAAAGCAATGGTGGCACATATCACATCAATATCCTCCATCAAAAAGGCATCTTGAGTATTGGCGCGGAGTTTCGGGTCGAGGCCGGCGTGATAAGGTGCGGCTTTGATGTCGTTCACCATCAGCATTTCCGCGATGTCCTCTGCCGTTTTGCGGTTTTGGACATAAATAATGCCCGATTCGCGGGGGAATTCCTCCTTGATTATCTGGATTATCTGCTTGATTGTCTGGTCTTTCTTGATTTTCGGGCGAATTTCGTAGAACAGGTTGTCGCGATTGAACGACGACACAAAAGTGCTGTCCTCCGTCATGTCCAAGTTCTTCAGGATATCCTGTTGCACCTTGGGTGTCGCAGTCGCCGTGAGTGCCATGATGGGCACGTCGCGGGCAACGGCATCGAGCATGACACGGATGCGGCGGTACTCTGGGCGGAAGTCGTGGCCCCATTCAGAGATACAGTGTGCTTCATCCACCGCCACAAAAGAAATCTCCGAGTTTTGGAAAAATTCGATGTTTTCCTCTTTGGTCAATGTTTCCGGCGCGACGTAGAGGAGTTTTGTCCGGCCATCGGTGATGTCCTGCTTCACCTTTTTCATCTGTGCTTTGGTGAGCGAGGAGTTCAGAAAGTGCGCCACCTCGTCCTCATCCGAATAGCCACGAATGGCATCTACCTGATTTTTCATCAGCGCGATGAGCGGGCTGATGACGATGGCAGTGCCGGGCAGCATGAGCGCAGGCAATTGGTAGCAGAGGCTTTTGCCGCCGCCAGTGGGCATGATTACAAAGGTGTCTTTCTTATCGAGAAGGCTCTGGATTATGGCGCCTTGTTCGGCTTTAAAAGCATCGAAACCGAAGTATTTTTGGAGATTTTCGAGTAAAACGTCGTGTTCAGTTACAGTCGCTGTCATCTTCTTAGCGATTAATTTTGTTCGTCAGGCGGTGTGTCCCGTTTCCTAAAAAATTGGTGAATATGCCCCTTCCGCCCTTTGGCGGAGAGGGAGTGAACTAATTTGTTATCCATTGGTTTCGCTTGCCCTGAAACACCGGGAGAAGCCAAACACGCCGTCTTGCGATGCCGTGTTTTTCAGCCGATGAAATTAAGGTTTATTGCAACAATCAAACAAGCGTTGTCGGAATTTTTGGACAAAAATTTGTCTGGCTCGCACCAACGTCTGTTGCTTTGCGGCGCCTCCCGAAAAGAGGCCCTCAAAAAAGCCGTCAAAGATAGAAAAATAAATGTTGAAACACCTGCAAGTTTTCATCAGGAAATTTCCAAACGAAAAGCAAATATTCCGGCGATAATTTGGCGAGCGCCAAATTCAAGTTTTGATTTCCGAATAAAAATTGGGAACTAAAAAAATTGGAACTAAAAAAAGATATTCTGGACATCGCCCGCCAAACCATCCGTATCGAAGCGGAAACGCTGCTGGCATTGGCTGATAGCCTCGACGACACCACCGATTTTCAGGCTTGTGTGGAAGCCGTCGCGGCCTCGCAGGGTCGGCTTGTGCTTACGGGTATCGGCAAAAGTGCCATCGTGGCGCAGAAAATAACGGCTACGCTCAACTCGACCGGCACACCGGCGCTCTTCCTCCACGCCGCCGACGCGATTCACGGCGACTTGGGGATGATACGCCCTTACGACCTCGTGCTGTGTATTTCCAAAAGCGGCGAGACTGCGGAAATCAGGGTGCTTGTGCCGCTGGTCAAGAATTTTGGCAACCCCATCATCGCCATGACCGCCAACCGCCAAAGTACGCTCGCCCGCCAAGCCGACTTCGTGCTTTGGACACCGATAGAACACGAGGCCGACCCGAACAACCTCGCGCCCACCGCCAGTACCGCCGCCCAAATGGCGCTCGGTGACGCGCTGGCAGTCGCACTGTTGGCGCATAAGGGCTTCTCTCCCAATGACTTCGCCAAGTTCCACCCCGGCGGCGCACTCGGCAAACAACTTTATCTGCGGGTGCGCGACCTCTATCTTTTGCACGAACGACCGGTGGTGGGGCCGGATGCGACATTGCATGAAGTCATCCTCGAAATCACGTCAAAACGCCTCGGCGCCACGGCGGTCTTGGATGAATCCGGCCATCTGCTCGGCATCATCACCGACGGCGATTTGCGCCGAATGCTCCAACGCGACGGCGACCTCACGGGCATTTGCGCCCGCGATATTGTGTCGCCATCGCCCCGGCATATCGGCCCGGATGCGCTGGCGGTGGATGCGCTGGCACTGCTGCGCCAATATTCTATTACGCAACTGTTGGTGTTGGAAGAGGGGAAATATTTAGGGATGGTGCATCTGCACGACTTGGTACGGGAGGGATTGGTGTAGCACTGTTTCCACGGCACCTTTTTATCTTGTAACTACTTGGGGGCAGTTGCGATTTTTCTAATAAGAACACTCAAAAAACAAGTTCGCATTCCACCTCCTCCGGCTGTCATTCTGAACGAAGTGAAGAAACTACACAGGCCGGGCCTTTTTGCGCAACTTGGCTTATGTAGTTTCTTCACTTCGTTCAGAATGACAATAGTAGGTTAGAAAACATGAGGTTGTTTTTAAGCGCCACTAAGAACACTGCCAACACAGATTTCACAGGTTTTCACGGAAAATAATTTTTCGGCGAATTTGGTGTCGGCGGTGTTCAATTTTCATGGCGACTGCAAAGTGATTTTGAACAAAAGGGATATTCAATTACCTGAAAAATCAAGCCCCTAAACCTACCTATGCTCAACGCGGTTTGTACCCCCAAGTAGCATAGTACAAAATGTAGAGGTAGCAGGGCAGCATACAAATCAGGAACGCCGATTGGTAGCCGGACGACTTTTCCAACAGACCATATAGTTGAGGAATCAACGCACCGCCCGCAATGCCCATGACCAAAATGGCGGAACCAATTTGAGTGAACCGCCCCAAACCATTGATAGCCAACGGGAAAATAGCAGGCCACATGACGGCGTTTGCCAACCCGAGCAAGGCGATGCAAGTAACGGCGGTCGAACCCGTCGTTGAATAAGTCAGCACCGTGAGCAAGATGCCGAGCATGGCCGAGTATTTCAGGAAATTTTGTTGCGAAATATATTTTGGAATCAATGCTATGCTCAACACATAGCCGAGCAACATGGCCGCGAGGGTGAACGTGGTGAAATATTTGGTTTGGTCAAGGCTGAAACCAATTGACTTGCCATAAACCCCGATGACATCGCCCGCCATTACTTCCGCGCCCACATACAGGAAAATAGCCAGTGCGCCCAACACAAGGTGTGGGAATTGCCACACGCTGGTGCGTCCGGCTGCAAGGCTTGATGCTGTGCTGCCAGTATCTGATTCGGCATTGGTGTCTATTTCCGGCAACGCCGAACGGCGGATCATCATCGCCAACGCCGCCAACACGATAGCCATCACGATGTACGGCATCGTCACCCGCCCGGCCAGTTGGTTGAGCAGCTCTGTCCGCACCGCCACGTCGGTGGCTTCATTGATTTGCGATTCGATGGCGCTCGCGTTTTTCAGCACGATACTGCTCAAAATCAGGGGGCTGAGGATACCCGCCACCTTGTTGCAGATGCCCATGATGCTGATGCGCTGCGCCGCGCTCTCGATGGGGCCGATGATGCTGATGTATGGATTGGAAGCTGTTTGCAGCAGCGCCAAACCCATGCCTTGCACAAAAAGCCCCAACAGGAACAACGGGAACGTCCGCATATTGGCCGCCGGAATAAAGATGAGGCAACCCACCGCCATCACCAGCAGGCCGAGCGCCATGCCGTTTTTGAATCCCGTTTTTTTCAAAATCTGAGAAGACGGGATGGCGAGGAAAAAGTAGCTGATGTAAAATGCAAAAGTGACGAAAAGCGCCTGCAAGGTGTCCAGTTCACAGGCGAGTTTGAGGAAAGGAATCAATGTGCCGTTCAGCCAGGTGACAAACCCGAATATGAAAAACAAAAGGCCGATGATGGTGATTTGATACAGGTAATCGGAATTGCGGGCGGTAGAATTCTGCATACTTTTGTGACTTTTAATAGGAGAAATTAGGCGTTCTCGCGGTGCGCCCGCAAGGTTCAATTAGTCGCAAACATCCAAATAATTTTTGTCCCGTGTGCGTACACAGCAATAATAAAAATTGGCACAATCCAAGGTGGGCTGACAAATGTTGAAAGAGGCTGAATGGGGCGCCAACATCCACTGACCGATGTAATTCTTCACCAACGTTTTTCAGGAACATTCTTTGCTGGGCAATGCTTCCGAATGAAAAACATAATCTTCTAACGATGAAAAAACCTTCTCTCTTGATTTTGGCTGCCGGCATTGGCAGCCGTTACGGTGGACTCAAACAGGTGGACGGCATGGGTCCTGGTGGCGAGTCCATTTTGGAATTCTCGGTCTTCGACGCCATTCGCGCCGGTTTCGGCAAAGTCGTTTTTGTCATTCGCCGCGATATTGAAGCAGCCTTCAAAGAAAAAGTCGGGCAGCGAATCGAGCCGCACATCGCCACTGAATATGCCTTTCAGGAAATCACGACCGGCCTCGATTGGCTCGGGGAAAAGCCGCAGCGTGAAAGGCCTTGGGGCACCGGCCACGCTATTCTTTCTGCCAAAGAATTCCTGAATGAGCCATTTGTGGCCATCAACGCCGACGATTTTTACGGCGCTGATGCTTTCCAAACCATCGGCGATTTTCTCCAAACCGAATGTTCTCCAACCAAGTATGGCATGGTCGCTTACCAAATCGGCAACACCCTTTCTGAAAACGGCACCGTGTCGCGTGGGGTTTGCTCCACCAATGCCGGGGGCTTCCTGACCGATGTGGTGGAGCGGCACAAAATCGCACGCTACCCCGACGGCATCCACTTTGCGGACGAATCGGGCACCCGTCATTTTTTGACCGACGATACGCCCGTCTCGATGAATTTCTGGGGGTTCCATCCCACTATTTTGCAGGAAATCGAAACCCAGTTCCGCGATTTTGTTTTGGAAAACAAAGACAATCCGAAGGCAGAATTTTACATCCCGAAAGTGGTGAACACGCTCATCGAAGCGGGCAAAGTGCAGGTGAAAGTGATGAACAGCGACAGCCAATGGTACGGCGTCACTTATCCCGATGATAAGGAAACGGTACAGTCGGCATTGGCAAAAATGGTGGAAGAAGAGCAATACCCGATGGGACTGTGGCAAGAGTTGAACCAACCTGTGTCACAGTAAAACCTTCGAAGTTTGAGCAAAAAAAATCGGGCAACGAGGCGCAAAGCCTGTTGCCCGATTTTTTTATTTCAAATTGTAAATCAACGTTTTACTCCGGATCCAACACAGGGCGTGGGAACTGTGTATGCACCTTATCGTCCGGGCGGTCGGTCACAATTTCGTTGATACGCCCGAAGCGGCGCATATCAATCCAGCGGTGGCCTTCGCCGAAGAGCGAGTAGCGACGCTCATGCAACAGTTGGTTGATGACTGAAGCATCGTCGTTCGGGCCGCCGTATGCGCCCAAGCCAGCAGCAGCGCGTACCTTGTTGATGGCAGCGATTGCTTCGATGTTGTTGTCAACTCCAATATTAGCCTCTGCCCACATCAGCACGAGTTCTTCATTGCGGACGATAGGAAACGGCGCTGTGTTGGAAGAGAGCATTGTCACTTGCACATCGCCAGAAAGACCATCCGTCGCAAACGGGGTAGCCAATTGGGTTGTTTTGCTGCTGAATCGGGTGTCACCTGGTTCGGCATTGGCCACGAAATCAGGATGCGCGACATATTGAGTTTGGCCGGGCACGTTGTACAGCGGGTTGAGGCGGTTGTTGCCACCCGCGCCAAAAACATAATAAACGCCTTCGTTCATATCGCCATCGGCATCCATCCATGTTTCTTGCAAAAGTGGGCGCATGGCAGCAGGAGCGGTGCTGCCTCCTTTGTACATTTCAACGCGGGCAGCCAATGCACGGTTGAATTGTTTTACCCGGGCTTCGTCACCCAAAGTCGAGGTGAATAAAAACTCAGCGCCATCAAGTTCTGTATTTGCTTGGTCGAGGATGGCGCGAATGGAACGTAATGCCACATCGTAAGCCTCGTAGCCCCCACGGTTGTCCGGGTCTTCCACGTCAGTTCGAATACCGTTTTGATACTGGCGATTTACCTCCATCAAAAGCGAATAGCCCAGTAGGGTGCGGGCGTGGCCGATGAAGCCATTTCTCTGCGCCTGCGTGAGCGATGCCGTGCTGTTTTGGGTGGCGTGGATTGTCACCCAAGCAGAGCGTGCCGCGCGATAGCGTCCTGCATAGGAGCGGGTAGTCAGAAAGCCGTTGTCGTCAAGGTCGCCACCACCTTTTCCCAGCAACTCGCCCGTATAACGCGGGTCAGTGTTGCGCAAGTCCCAATAGTCGCGGCCTACGATGCTGGTGGTCCAAAAATGGAATTCCATGTCCACGCGCAGCACGGCTTCGAGGCCAGATGCGAGCAGGCGCAGGTCGTTGAGCGTGGCGCCGCCGTTTTCAAGGTTGATTTGGTCAGGCGCATTGGGGTTGGGGATGTTGTCCAATTGGCAAGCCGAAAAGTTGAGGAAAACACCCGTGAGCAGTGCCCCGATGAGTGGTTTTATTGCAAATTTTTTCATTGTTCAAATTTTTTAAGTTCTGAAACAAATGCTTGTCGTTCAAATTGTTGTTTCAGAAATTGTTTGATAAAAGTGTTGAACGTTCGTCATATCCAATTTGGCAGCTTTTAAAAAGTTGTCAAATTTTCGCGGCCTTAAAAATTGGCGGTCAAATGGAAATTGAAACGTTTGGCACTTGGGAACGGTGTCACTTCTACGGCGTTTGCCAGCACATTGTTGCCGAAGTTGGATGCCTCGGGGTCATAGCTGTTGTAGTCGAAGAAGTTGAGCAGGTTGCGGCCGCTCACGCCAAGGCGCAGGCTGCATTTTTCATTGAACGCACTGCGCGGAATAGTGTAGTAGAGGCCAACTTCACGCAGACGCACATAACCCGCGTCTTCTATCCACGGTTGGGTATTGCCGTTGCCGTTCCACTGCGACACACGGTACGGGCCATTGCCCATTTGGCCGGTGGGGTCGAGAGATATTTCGTCGTAGTCCCATGTGAGCTGCCCCAAATCCCAAAGCAGGGTGCTGAGGTTGATAGCATCGCCGCCTTTTCTCCAGTGGAGCAGGAAGTTGAATTCCCAGTTTTTCCATCCGAATGAGTTGTTGAACGACATATTGAAGTCCGGCTCGGCGTCGCCATAGATTTTGTAAGTAGCGCCTGCCGGGCAGTCGGCGCAGTCGGCTGGCACAGTGCCCACAAGGGTGGTGGCAGGCAATCCTTTTTCAATGCGGTATTGCCCAAGGCTGAGCGCAAAGCCGCCGAGGTTGAATGGGTCAACATCGAGACGGGTCACCTCAGATTTGTTTTTCCAGAAACTAATGCCTGAATTCCAGTTGAACACGCCGCGCACGGGCGCTGCATCCAAGCCGATTTCAATACCCTTGTTCTCCAAAGCACCGGCGTTCAGCACTTGTGTGGTGTAGCCCGTTGATTGCCCGACTTGGGCGCGGAGCAGCAAGTCGTCAATTGTTTTGATGTAATAGGTCACATCAAAGACGAGGCGATTTTTGAAAAAGCCCAAGTCCGTACCAAATTCGAGTTCGCTTTGTCGTTCAGGGCCTACTTCCGTGTTGCCGCGCTGCGCGTCGGTGAAAAGCCCGTTGGAAGTGCCGATAAACGTGCCAGTCATTGGATTGAAGCGGTCGTTGAAGTTGGAGAAACGACCTGACTGGCCATAAGCAATGCGCAATTTGGCTTGGCTGATTGCGCCGTCCCGACTAAATAAATTGTCGAATTCGTGCAGGTTGATAGCTGCATTCGCCTTCGGGTAGTAGTACAGTTTGTCGGCATCGCCATTGTTGGTGGACTTGTCAGCACGCAGGCCAACGGCGAAGATGAGTCGGTCTTTCCAGTTGATTTCTTGTTGCGCGAAAAAGCCCCGGTCTTTCTGTGGAAAACGGCGTTGGAAGGCCGATGCCGCACCTGACTGGTCCACGTTGGTCTGCGAACCGTTCAGGTTGTTGGCAGTGGTGACTACTGTGTTTTGTTCAAAATTTTCAGCCGTCAAACCGCCTTGTGTGCGGAAGGTCATGCCACCGTCGGTGACGTGGGTGTACACCAAAAAGCCCCAGAGGTTGGTGTTGGTATTGACTGTGCTGCCAGAAATGGAAACGCCGCCAAGAGTACCCGGGTCGCGGAAATACGAGAGATTTTGCGGGAAAATGCTGGTAGTGCGCAATGTGTACTGGTCAACGCCTCCCCGCAGCACAGCTTTCAAATCATTGCGCTCATTGTGCCAAAGGCGCACATTGGCTGTAGCTCCGCCAATATAACGGTTGATTTCTTCGCGGTTGGTGACTAATGCTACGGTTTCCAAGATGTTGGAGCCGGCAGAGGTAGCAGGGTAGTCACCGCCGGGCGTGGCGGGGAACAGGTCAAGCCAGGGTTTGGTGAACGCGTGGGCGTACCCGACAGTGGCGTTTGTATTGGAGTTGTTGAAAAAGCCCCTATCTGCTTGCGAGTTGATGAAGTTGTTGGTCACATAAATGTCCAACCAATCGTTGAAGCGGTGGCCGATGTTGAGACGTCCGGAGAATTTTTCATAACCGGTGTTGTCCACCAAGCCGTCCTCGTTTTTGTAAGTGCCGCCGATAAAAAAGTTTGTTTTTTCCGAGCCGCCCGACACATCTACGCGGGTAGTGGTGGACAAGGGACGGTTGTCATAGAGTTCTTTTTCATAATCGGTCAAGCCGTTCGCATTGAACAAATCTCGGTCGGCCAAACCAAACTCCGATTCTACAAGATCAGCAGTCCAATTGCGCATCCCCAACAATCTGATAGGCTGGCTTACGCCGATAGTTTGGGAAAGCGAGACGCGGGTCTCGCCCGCCTTGCCTTTTTTGGTCGTGATAATCACCACACCGCCTGCCGCGCGCGAGCCATAAATGGCTGCTGCCGAAGCACCTTTCAAAATTTCAACTGATTCGATGTCTTCCGGGTCCAAATCAGCGATACGGTTGGATGCATCATCTTGCGTGTTAGTGGCGTTGCCACCACCAGAAGCTTCGGACACAATGTTGGTCCCCAATGTGATAGCATCATTATTGACAAATACCCCGTCCACGATATAGAGTGGTTGCTGGTTGCCAAAAATAGATGTGACACCCCGAAGGCGTACGGAGAAACCACCGCCCGGCGCACCGGAGTTGGCTCGGATTTCAGCGCCCCGGAATTTTCCGTACAACGCGCCGTCCATGGTGCTTTGGTTGGTCACGCCCGTCAGTTCCTTCGCGCTGATGGTGGCGACGGAGTTGGCGAGGTTCGAGCGTTTCACATTGGTCGCGAGACCGGAAATGACCACTTCCTCCAGCCCGGCGTAGTCCTCTTCCATGATGATATCGGCGACCGGGTTGGCAGATGTCACTTGCAGGTTGATGGTTTTGTAGCCGGTGTAGGCGATGGCGAGCGTGGCTGCACTGCCCGGTACTTCGACGCTGTACTTGCCGTCAACATCCGTGACAGTGCCTCGTTGGGCACCCACCACAGCGACGGTAGCGCCTATCAAACCTTCGCCTTTAGCATCGGTAACTCGGCCAGTGACGGTGAATTGTGCTATTGCGGCTTGCGCGCCCATCAGGAGCAGCGTCAAGAGCAACAGACCATTGTTTAAAATTTTGATCTTCATAACTGGAACAGATTTTAGTGAAAAAAATTGATTAAGACTTAATGGCAAACGTAAAGCACTTTCCATTCTCCAACGTTTTTTTTAACCTGAATTTCGATGAGTGTTTATTTCAGGCACATTTTCGGTTTTGTCAAAATGAGGTTCTACAATCATTGGCGTTTGCAAAATTTTAAAAATCGGGGCTATAAGTTTCCTCTCCTTTCGTTGAAAGTGCAAGGAACGCAATACACGCTCGATATTGCTGTCCATTTTTCTGCAGACGGTACTTCTTTTTAAAAAAAACTACTTTTGCCGCGTTCCCCAAATTGTTCAATCCGCATCCTGCGTTGAAAAAGACATGACTGCACACCTCTCGCCTGCACTCGTCCTTATTGTTCTTGTACTTTATTTTGCCATGCTGATAGGTGTGGCTTGGCTTACGGGGCGCAATACCAGCAACGAGGGCTTTTTCCTCGCCAACCGAAAAGTACCCTGGTGGGTGGTGGCTTATGCGATGATTGGCACGAGCATCAGCGGGGTCACTTTTATCAGCATCCCTGGGGCGGTGGGCGGCACGGGTGTCAACATGGCTTTTTCGTATATGCAGGTGGTGCTTGGCTATTTGGTCGGCTACTTTTTCATAGCGACTGTGCTGATGCCCATGTATTACCGGCTGCAACTCACGAGCATTTACGGCTATTTGGAACAGCGTTTTGGCCATTGGTCGTACAAAACCGGGGCGGGGTATTTTCTGTTGTCGCGCACTTTAGGCTCGGCGGCGCGTATGTTTCTGGCTGCCAGTGTGCTGCAAACGTTTGTGTTCGCCCCGATGGGCGTGCCGTTCCCCCTGACGGTGATTATTATGATGGGGCTCATCTACGCATATACTTTTAAAGGCGGGCTAAAAACCATCATCTGGACGGACACTATTATGACTACTTTTTTCTTGGCGGCGCTGGTGTTTACCGTATTTACCATTGGCAAGGCGCTGAATCTGGGCGGCAGCGAGTTGTTTTCCAACGTCATGGGTGGTCGCTATGGTCAGATTTTTTTCTTCGACAATTTCCTGACCGACCCGAACCATTTTGTAAAACAGTTTGTGAGCGGTGCACTCGTGGCTGTGGCCATGACGGGTCTCGACCAAGATTTGATGCAGAAAAACCTAGCTTGCAAGGACATCCGTTCAGCGCAAAAAAATATGCTCCTTTTTTGCGTGAACTTGGTCATTATCAACTTTTTGTTCCTGACACTGGGCGCGTTGCTGTACCTGTACGCCGGGTCTATCGGCCTCGAGATCCCTGCCCGCACCGACCATTTGTACCCAAAAATCGCTTTCGACCATCTCGACGCGGTGGCAGGTATTTTCTTTATTCTTGGCCTCATCGGCAGCACGTATGCCAGTTCGGATTCGGCACTCACGGCGCTTACCACGAGTTTTTGTGTGGATTTTCTGAATTTTGAAAAAACGACACCCGTGCAGCCCGATACTTACGCCGACGACGCAGCGCACCAGTCCTACGCTGCTGCTGTGCGCCGCCAGCGGCAACATCGCACCCTTGTCCACTTGGGCTTTTCGGCATTGTTCGTAGTCATCATACTGGCACTCAATGTGCTGAGCAACAGCGCAGTTATCACCCTGATTTTCCGCATTGCGGGCTATACCTACGGCCCGCTCTTGGGGCTGTATATGTTCGGCTTGTTCACCGGCCTGAGAGTGCGCGACCGTTGGGTGCCACTCGTCTGCTTGCTTTCCCCGGTGCTTACTTGGGTGATTGAGGTATCTTGCAAGCAGTGGTTCGATGTGGGCTTTCTCACCATCCTTATCAATGGGCTGCTCAGCTTCTTCGGGCTGTGGGTAATCTCATACCGGGAAGCGGAAAAAGAAATGTGAACAAAACACGATGCGCATACTTATCATCGAAGACGAAATCCCCGCCGCCCGCCAGCTCACAAAACTGCTGCGGGCGCACAATCCAGCTTGCCAAATCCTCGACACGCTCGACTCGGTGGAAGGTGCCGTGCGCTGGCTGAGTTCTTTCCCCGCACCAGACTTGGTGTTCATGGACATTCAAATCGCCGATGGGCTGAGTTTCGATATTTTCAAACAGGTAAAAGTGACAGCACCGGTCGTGTTTACCACCGCTTTCGACCATTATGCGGTGCAGGCTTTCAAAGTCAATGCGGTGGATTATTTGTTGAAGCCCGTTGACCCAGAAGAATTGAAACGGGCATTGGAAAAGGTTGAGAACCAGAAAAATAAGCCCATCGTATTCGACTTTGAATCGCTGTCGCGTTTTTTCAAGAAAGAAAATTACAAAGACCGTTTTCTGGTGAAAACAGGTCAACACCTCGCCTTTTTGGCCGTCACCGACATCGCGTTTTTCCGCTCTTCCGATGGCCTCACGCAGGCATTTACTTTTGCCGGAAAAAAATTTTTTGTGGAAAACACGCTCGAAGAACTCGAACGGCTGCTCGACCCGAAAGACTTTTTTCGTATCAGCCGGGGCATGACGCTGCGGCTAAATGCCATCCACAAAATCCACCCGCACCTGAACGGACGGCTGAAATTAGAGACCCAACCCGCTGCGCCAGAAGATGTGTTCGTGAGCCGCGAGCGGGTTGGAGATTTCAAGGCTTGGCTGGGGGGATAATAGGCTCTTCGTTTTTTTTCCAAAAAAATATCGCACTTCGCTTGCAAGTTTGGGCTTTTGACAAACAACTTTGCATTTCAAAGTAATTTTTAAACAGCCTAAAACATGGAACCCACCACAAATCTTCCAGTATCCGAGCCTTCCTTCTTCCAGCACTACGCCACCTCCCTCAAAGGCATCGTCATTTTTTTCCTGATGCTCGTGCTGCTCATCCCAACCTTTATGATTCAAGGGCTTATCTCTGAGCGCGAAGCCCGCCAACGTGAAGCCATCTTCGAGGTCAGCAGCAAATGGGGACAAAGCCAGACGCTTGCTGGCCCGCTACTCATGGTGCCTTACGAGCAAATCAAGCACAACGGCGAGGGAAAAGAAATCGCCCGCGAGGTGAAATTCGCCTATTTCCTGCCCGACGAATTGACCGTGAACAGCCACGTCAGCCCCGAAAAACGGCATCGCGGCATCTTCGACGTCGTGCTGTACAGTAGCCGCATCGCGTTTGAAGGCACTTTCGAGCAGCTGGTTGTGGAAAAACTGATACCCGCTGGCTCGGTCGCCATGTGGGAAAAAGCCTTGCTCGTGCTTGGCATCCCCGATTTGCGCGGCTTGAAGGAGCAGGTGAAATTGGATTGGGGCGGTCGGGCCGCCGTATTTGACTCCGGCATCCCCTACGCAGGCGTGGCCGAAAGCGGCATTCACGTCCCGGTGGCCGTGGGCGCAAACGCCGCCGCACCGCATCGCTTTCGCATTGAGGTGGCGCTGAAAGGCTCCGGCTCTCTGTTTTTCACCCCTGTCGGCAAAGTCACGGATGTAAAATTGGCATCAACATGGCCTGACCCCAGCTTCACCGGTGCCTTTTTGCCCGACGAAAAAAGCGTGTCGTCCGCGGGCTTCGAGGCCTCGTGGAAAGTGCTGAACCTCAACCGAAACTACCCACAGCAATGGACGAGCGATCAGCAAATCCGATTTGACGAAAGCGCATTCGGTGTGGATTTCCTGCTGCCGGTGGACAACTACCATAAATCCATGCGCTCGGTGAAATATGCCATTTTGTTCATTGCGCTCACGTTCCTCACCGTGTTTTTTATCGAAATGCGGCAGCGCAGCAACCGCGTCCATCCTTTCCAATACGCGCTCATCGGCTTGGCACTGGTGATTTTTTACACTTTGCTGGTGTCCATGTCCGAGCACATTTCATTCAATCCCGCCTACGCCGCCGCTGCCGCCATGACGATTGGCCTGACGGGGCTCTACGCTCGCTCGCTTTTTGCGTCCAATCGAATGGCGCTGCTCGTATGCGCCACGTTGACAGTACTTTACGGCTTTCTGTTCGTCGTGTTGCAGCAGCAGGACTATGCGTTGCTCATCGGCAGCTTGGGGTTGTTTGCCATCCTCGCCGCGGTGATGTACACATCGCGGAAAATCAATTGGGAGCAAGTGGGGTAGCGCTGTTTTTCAAAAACACAGAGGGACGAAAAAGCGGTTAGTTGTTTTTTCAAAAATGCCCAGCAGTGCGGTTCATCGGGCAAGTTTGAATAAACAAACGAGCTTATAAAATCCCACTTCGTCCGAAAAACAAAATCTCCGGCGCGTCGCCCAACGACGCGCCTTATTTTTACCCCCCGTAAAATCTCTTGCTCATGCGCTACAAGTTTTTCGCCCTCGCGTTTGTTCTTTCCTCACTCCTTGCCCCTCAGGCCTCACTGCTTGCCCAGAGGCCCATCACTCTTGAAGACATCTGGCAAAACGGCACTTTCTCCACGAAGGGGGTGCCGGGTTTCAATTTCCAAAACGACGGTGTCCATTTCACCCGATTGAGCGGCACCACAATAGAACAGTACGATTTGCGCACCGGCGAAAAGTCCGGGACGATATTCGATGCGGCCACCGTGACAGATGTTGACAAAGCGTGGAAAGGAAAATTTGACGGCTATTCGTTCAGCGCCGACGAGTCCAAAATACTGCTCAAGGTCAACACCGAAGCGATTTATCGTTGGAGCACGAAGGCTGATTTTTTCGTGTTTGACCAAAAAACAAAAAAAATCACCGCACTGCACGAGGGGGCGAAGCAACGCTACGCCACTTTTTCGCCCGATGGTTCCAAAGTAGCGTTTGTGGTAGAAAACGACCTGTATCTCAAGGATTTAGCACCTGGCAAAACCTCTCGCATCACGATAGACGGCAAGGTGAACGAAATCATCAATGGTGCGTCGGATTGGGTGTACGAAGAGGAATTTGAACTCGTCCGGGCCTTTGAGTGGAGCCCCGACGGCTCGAAAATCGCATTCCTCCGTTTCGATGAGCGCCAAGTGCCTGAAATGACCATGGAAATGTACAAAGGCGGCGCGTACCCCGAGCTCGTGACTTTCAAATACCCAAAAGTGGGCGAGAAAAATGCGGTTGTCTCGGCGTGGATATACGATTTGAACACAAAAAGAACACTGCAAGTCAACTACCGCGATGCCCTCGGGAATGACGCCCCAACGAACGACGACTACCTGCCCCGCATCAAATGGACACCCAAAAACCAACTCTGCCTGACTTGGATGAACCGCCACCAAAACCACCAAAAATTGCTGCTCGCCGTACCGACCGACGACGGCATCCAGTGCAAAGTGTTATTGGAAGAAAAAAATAAATACTACCTTGATTTGCACGATGTTACTTTTTTGAAAGACGGCTCTGGCTTCATTATACAAAGCGAAAAAAGCGGCTTCAACCACCTCTACAAACACGATATGTCGGGCAAGGAAGTCGCCGCGCTGACGAAAGGCGATTGGGAGGTGACCGGTTTCTATGGCGTGGACGAAAAGAACGACCTCGCCTACTTTCAAGCTGCTTCCAAAAAACCGATGGAGCGCGAACTCTACTCCGTGAAACTCAACGGCAAGGGCCAAAAGAAAATCAGCGACGACAAGGGCTATCATTCGGCGCAGTTCAGCAGCACGTTCGATTATTTTGTGAACACATTTTCCACGCTCAATTCGCCGCCCCAATATGCCGTGCGCGACCGCAAAGGAAAATTAGTGCGCCTGTTGGAACAAAATGAGGCCATCAAAGCCAAGCAAGAAGAATACGGCACACTGCCCGCAGAGTTTTTTGATTTCAAAACCTCCGAAAACGTCACGCTCAACGGCTGGATGATAAAACCGAAAGCGCCCGAATTTCAAAATAAAAAACTCCCGGTGCTGATGTTCGTCTATGGCGGTCCTGGCAGCCAGCAGGTGACGGATGCTTGGAAGGGCGCGAATTATTGGTGGTTCCAAATGTTGGCGCAGCAAGGCTATGTGGTGGCTTGCGTGGACAACCGCGGCACGGGCGGGCGCGGTGAGGAGTTCAAAAAAATGACCTATCAGCAACTCGGAAAAATGGAAACCCAAGACCAAATCGAAGCCGCCAAATACATAGGCACATTGCCGTTTGTGGACGCGGCGCGGGTGGGCATTTTTGGTTGGAGTTACGGCGGCTATATGTCGAGCTTGTGTATGCTGAAAGGCAAAGACGTGTTCAAAACGGGCATCGCCGTCGCGCCGGTGACCAACTGGAAATGGTACGACAGCATCTACACGGAGCGATATATGCGCACCACGAAAGAAAACCCCGACGGCTATGAGCAAAATTCGCCGGTCAATTTCGCCGACCAACTTCAGGGCAACTACCTGCTCGTGCATGGCCTCGCCGACGACAATGTGCATTTTCAGCACACGGCAGAAATGGCGGACAAACTCGTGGCGGCCAACAAACAGTTCGACACGATGATTTACCCCAACCGCAACCACGGCATCGGCGGCGGCAACGCCAAAATCCACCTCTATACTTTGATGACGAAGTTTTTGAATGAAAATTTGAAAGAAGAAAAAGGGAAGGAAGCACGGCCGTGACAACAGCGGTATTGTGCTGTAAAAACAAAAACGCGGGTGACGCGGCAGAACAGGTAAAACGGATTTTCTTTTTCAAAAATCCGCGCAAGTCCGCTCTGTCCGAGCCATCCGCGTTTCATTTTTTGCCGCATTCGGCGGCTTGAAAAAAATTTATGCTTGTTTGGAAACCAATTTTCCCTCCAAATCAGTTTTTCGTTCGGCAAATTTTCGGCAAAAGTCGCTCACCCTTGTTTTGTCGAAAAAACGCCCGCCCCCCAAGCGAACGCCCGAAATTTTCTGTTGTCATTGCCCAACCGAATAAATTCCTTCTTATGCTTTTCAGATTTTATCAACATTGGCGCAGTTCGTACGCTGGCATCCCCAGAGCGATTTGGTTTCTGGCCCTCATCAATTTGGTCAACCGCCTTGGCAGCATGGTCATCGTGTTCATCACGATTTACCTGACCAAAGAGCTGCATTTCGGCATCCGCGAGGCGGGCTATGTCATGGGTTTTTTTGGCGCGGGCGCTTTGGCCGGTGCTTTTGTCGGCGGCAAATTGACCGACAAACTCGGCTACTACCCTGTGCAACTTTGGAGCTTGATAGCCAATGGCATCATGCTGATCCTGCTCATCCCCATCCACGATTTTTGGCTGATGTGCGCCGCAATTTTTTTGATGAGCTTGACCGGCGAGGTGTTCCGCCCGGCCAACTCGGTCGCCATCGCCCGCAACAGCAACCCCGAAAACCGCACCCGCTCGATTTCCCTCATGCGCATGGCTTTCAACTTGGGCTGGACGATAGCCCCCGCGATTGGCGGCTTGTTGGTAGCGGCGTTCGGTTGGTTCTGGCTCTTCTGGGTGGACGGGCTGACATGTATCGCAGCGGCACTCACACTGCGCTGGCTCATGCCGCCCAAACCAGCGGACACAACGGCACAACCCGTTGAAAACAAAGAGGTTGCCGCCACGACTATGTCTCCATACCGCGACCGCCCGTTCCTATGGTTCGTGTTCCTGACCATGCTGAACGCCATCGTGTTCATGCAACTTTTATGGACGGTGCCGGTATTTTGGAAAGATGATTTCCATTGGACGGAAGCCCAAATCGGGTTGATTTCGGCCTTCAACGGCCTCTTAGTTTTCCTGGTGGAAATGCCGCTCGTTTTTCGCCTTGAAGGGCGGCGGCCTCAATTGGATTATGTGCGCATGGGCTTGCTCATGTACATCGTTGCGTACCTCGCGTTTGTGACTCCGCTCGGTGCACTCGGCGCGGCGTTGGTGTTCATCGTTGCTATTTCGTTTGGAGAAATGTTCGTGATGCCGTTCAGCAGCAATTACGTTTACGGGCGCTCGGCGGGCAGTCAGCAGGGGCAATACATGGCGCTGTACACGATGGCCTATTCGATTTCCCACATCATCGCACCGTTGTTTGGCACACAAGTCATCGCTGCGTGGGGTTATTCCGTGTTGTGGTGGCTGCTTGCATTGCTGGCTGGCATCACATGGATTGGATTTTGGTTTTTGGACAAAAAAACGGCCAATACGCAACCTGCTGAACCCGCACCGGAACCTGTTGTAGAAACAGTGCCGCAAGTGGTTTCGTGAGTTTGTAAAAAAAGTTGATGAGGGTTGATAAAGGTTTATCAGGTTGATTATCAACTATCATAAACCTTTATCAACCCTCATCAACTTTCCCCCAATCACCGGTCGGCCCTCAAATTCAGGAACATCTTGAAGCCGAAATTGGCGGAGAAAACCTCTGCTTTTGTGTGGTAATTTCCCGACAAAAACACTTCGTAGTTTTTGAACACATCGCGGATGAAGAAGTAGCCGAACTCTGCGCCCAGCGTGAAGTCCAATTGGTCTTCCACACCCGCTATATCCTGAAAGTTGTAAACGATACCGCCTTTGGCCAATGCCGTGAAAGCATTTTGTTTGGTCTTCGCGCATTTGTTGCCATTGGAACGGTACATCCCCGCGCCTGCCTCAAACCGGGCAAAAGGTGTGGTGAGGAAGGAATCGCCCACGTCCTCAGCTTTGGGGTCGAGCGTGAAAGTAGCACCGCCGCCCAATCGCGCCACACCCCAATGGGTGCCGACGTTCATGGCCGTTTCCAGACCCGCGCCGAGGCGATTGCCAATTTGCTCTACATTGGGTGCGGTGGCATAAATAATGGGGAGGTCGAGGAACAAGCGCGGGCCACCGTATTGAGCCTGCGCCGAAAGCGTGGCGGCCATTACTGCCGCAAAAAGGATGATTCTTTTCATAAAACTGTCCAATTTTCGTGAATTTTTTTGCCCAAGACACGAAAGCGCCGGGCTTCGCTGCTCAAAGGTAGGGCGAACTCCGGTTTGCTTGTTTGGGGTTGTAAACTTCGCGCTACCTTTCGCCCGATTTGCACAAGATAATTTTCATGGCAAAAAAATCTACACCCAAACCCAAATCCGCCACCACGAAAGCTACTGCCCAAGCAGCCAAGACACCGCTGGCAGCCGATAGTTGGTTGCCGTGGATTCCCGTCATAGTTGGGGCGCTGGTGTTCAGCACCGGCCTCACCAATGAGATGCTCGGCATTGACGACCACACCGCCACGGTGGACAATCCGGCGGTGCGCGATTTCAACTTGTTTGGCTCTTTCAACCTCGGTATGTACGCGCCGCTCACATGGGCCGTCTATGGGGTGGCTTATGCCCTGGGCAAAGACAATTCGTTCTGGTATCATTTGTTCAGCTTGGCCGTGCATGCTTTCAACATTTGGTTGGTGTTCCAATTGCTGCTCCGCCTCCAAATGGGGAAAAATACAGCGTTGGCGGTCGCGCTTTTGTTTGCCATTCATCCCCTTCAAGTCGAGTCTGTGGCATGGATTGCGGGCTTCAGCACGCCGTTTTTCTCCATGTTTTACCTGATGGCCTGTCTGAAATACCTCGATTATACCGAGCGGCCTGAACAAACGGGGGCATATTGGCTGACGCTCCTGCTATTTGTAGCGGCTTGTTTGTCCAAAAGTGCTGCGGTCACGTTGCCGCTCACGCTCGTTTTGCTTGACTTGTGGCGCAAACCGCAGATTGCCCTCAAGCAGAAAATATTCGGCTATGCGCCCTTTTTTTTGATAGCGTTGTTTTTTGGCATCCTGACCATTTACAGTCGGCGACTTTCGGGCGTAAACGTGCATATCAGCGGAAGCGATTTTAGCGCGATAGAGCGTTTTATGGTGCTTTGCTACACGCCGGTTTTTTATTGGTACAACACGCTCCTGCCTTTCAAACTCAACATTTATTACTCGTTCAATAAAGTGGACGGCCAATTCCCTTGGCCTTATTGGGTGTCCCCGGCCATCTTGGCGGGCGTATTTTTTGCTGCCTGGCGCTACCGCCAAACGGCGCCGTGGCTGTGGTTTGGGCTACTGTTCTTTTTTGCAAATGTGGTGGTGATGCTGCCCTTTGTGTCGCAGGGTACTTTCGAGTTTATCGCCGACCACTACAATTATCTGGCAATCATCGGGAGTTCCATCATATTGGTACAGGGATGGAAAGCCTTGCAGGGCAAATGGCCGGATATCGCTGGCTTGTTGCGGTGGGTGGGTTACGCATGGTGCGTCTTAATCTTAGGGCTGTGCCTGCGGCAAATAAAAATTTGGAAAGACACGCACACCGTAGTGACCAACGCCATTGACAACGGGTATTACCAAAATGGCTTGATGTACGAGGCGCGCGGCAAAGATTTTGGGAGCAAAGGCAAGGTGCGGGAGGCCATCCTTGATTTTGACAAAGCATTGGAAATCAACCCGTCGTTGTACGAATCCTACAAATTTCGCGGCAGCCTGCACGGAGTGATGAAGCAATACGACAAATCCGTCGCCGACCTCAGCAAATACCTCGAACAATACCCCGACGATGCCGAGCAGTACTACAATCGCGGTCTCTCACTGCTCAATTTGAGCCGACCTCAGGATGCTATCGCCGATTTTAATAAAACGCTGGAATTGAACCCCGACTTCTATCGTGCCTATCGCTCGCGCGGCAATGCCTACAAGTCTATCGGCGAAATAGCGAAAGGCGATGCGGATTTGGCAGAATGGGAGCGGCGGCAGGGGCAGGGGGGAGGAAGATAATTTTGCCCGCCCAAACGGACGAAATGCCGGCCTACGCGTTCTTTTCTCTTGTTTAGCGTTTGAGCAAATAGGCCGCTACGTTTACGAAACTTTCAAAGTTTCGTAAACGTCCAGCCCCAACGTCCAGCCTTAGACTTGTGAGGCACAGTTGGCGAAGCCGAGTCGAGTACGGTGTTTTTGAAATCAAAAAAAGAAAATGACGAACCTGAAAAATAATATTCAATTAGCCCGCCATCTCCATCGTAGAGCGGACGGATGTTTACAACATGACAAAAAGGTTTGGCATCGGGGGCTGTGGATACTTGCCTTGCTTCTTTTCCCTTTTTCCCTTTTTGCCCAAAAACCAGCAACCAGCAACCAAAAACCAGCAACCAGCAACCAGCAAACAGCAACCAGCAACCAACAACCCATTTCCCAAGACACCCAAAAACTAAAAATCGAGACTGCCTACCTCGTAGAATATTTTGTGCGCGGCGGTCGCACCATGCAAAAACTGAGCGGCAACGTGCGGATGCGCCAAGAAAACACCCTCGTTTATTGCGACACCGCCACGATGGACGAGGATTTTGCCATACTCAAAGACAACGTGGTGATAGAGCAGGGCGACTCGGTAAAAATCTTTGCCGACAGCGCCCACTATCGCGCCGACACTCGAATCAGCGACCTTTTTGGCGATGTGGTGCTGGTGAACGGTCGCCAAGAGTTGTTCACCAATCGGTTGCGCTACGACATGGCCAACAAAATCGCCACCTACCACACCGGAGCCACGCTCACCAACGGCAAGAGCCAACTTACCAGCACACACGGCTATTATTACGTCAACGAAAAGGAAGTTTTTTTCAAAGGCGACGTGTTGGTGACCGACCCCGAATTCACCATGCGGACGGACACAATGGCGTTCAACACGGAGACGCAACTGGTGCGGTTCGTGGCCCCGACTTTGATAAGCCAGCGCGGCAGCCGCATCTACACGGAAGGCGGTTTTTACGACATTGAAAACAATTTTGCCGAGTTTGATTTGAACCCGCAGTACGAGCGCGAAGGCGAGCGCGGGCGTGCCCGAAAGATGCGCTACAACGGCACGACGAAGGAATACATCCTCGAAGGCGACGCGTACATCGAGGACGAAAAACAACAGGCACAAGCCGATGTCATCCGCTACAACACTGATACTGAACAAACTGTGCTGCGTGGCAACGCGCATTTTCAGGACAGCACCCGCGATATCAGGGGCGGCGAAATCCGGTACGACAGCCGCAACAAAAGTTATCAAATCCTCGGTCGCGGGCGTGTGCTCGACCCGCCCAACATCATTGAGGCCGATTCGCTCGACTTCAACGACCAACTGGGGCGCGGCCTCGCGCTCGGCAATGTCGTCTGGATTGACACGGCCAGCGACTTCACCATCCTCGCGCACCGGATGGACTATAACAAGCAGACTGAATACCTCAATGCTTTTGGCGGGAGCGGCGGTGCGGGCGGCAGACCGATGATGAAATCGCTCATTGATCGCGACACGCTCTTCATGGTCGCCGACACGCTCACATCCTATAAGCCCGACACTGCGTCGGATGTGCGCCTGTTGCTCGCCCACCTCGATGTGCGGATTTTCAAAAGTGACTTGCAAGCCGTGTGCGACTCGCTCACGTTCAGTTCTGCCGACTCGATTTTTTGGTTTTACAAAATCAAAGATTTGCCCGTGATATGGTCGGACACTTCGCAATTTTCTGCCGATACGATTCGGATGTTGTTGAGAAACAAAAAATTGGACCGGATATGGCTGCGCCAGAATGCGCTGGTCATCAATTCGGAAGACGAGCAGTTGTTCAACCAAATCAAGGGCCGCAACACCACTGCTTTTTTCCGCGACAACGAGGTGCGCGAAATGCTGGTGGAAGGCAATGCGCAGGCGGTATATTATGCGCTCGACGACCGCCGCGCCTACGTCGGCATGAACGAAACGGAGTGTTCCGAGATGCGGCTTTATTTTGGCGACAACAAAGTGGAGAGCATCAAATTCTACCAAGAGCCATCGGGGAAGTTTGTCCCCATGAAGAAAGCCGGGAAAGAGGCGAGGCGGCTGGACGGATTTTTTTGGGAGAAATTGCGGAGGCCGCAGAGGGTGGGGGATTTGTTTTGAGTGTTTTTCAAACCTGAAGGAATAGCGGTGGCACAACTCAAAGTTGTGCCACCGCTATATTGTCTTGAACATCCACGTTGAAAAAACACTAATCCAACATCGGCTCCACCACTACCTTGCTATTCCCGTTGTTGCCATTCATGGCGCGGAAACCTTTCATCAGGCCGCGTTTGGCATCGCGCACGAAGTTGGTGATTTGGTCACGATAAGCAGAGGCTTCGATTTCTTGTTCAATGATTTTCAATGCTTTGCGCGTGCTAAACCCCTGCACAAACAGGCGGCGATAGATGTCTTCGATGTGGTGCATCTCTTCGGTACTGAATCCTCTACGACGCAAGCCGAGCGTATTGATGCCCGCGTAAGAGAGCGGCTCCCGTGCTGCGGTGACAAATGGCGGCACATCCTTGCGGACGAGCGAGCCACCGCCAATCATCGTTTGCTCACCGATGCGAACAAACTGGTGGACAGCGACCATGCCACCGAGGGTGGCCCAATCGCCAATTTCGATATGGCCAGCAAGCGTCACATTATTGGCGAGAATGCTGTTGTTTCCGATGATACAATCGTGCGCTACGTGGACGTAAGCCATGAGCAGGCATTCTTCACCGATGATAGTGCGGCCGCCAAATTTCATGTTGCCCCGATTGAGCGTGCAGCATTCCCGGATAACGGAGCCGTTGCCAATTTCGAGCGTAGTGGGCTCGTCGAGCAAGGACTTGGTTTGGGGGGTGGCGCTGACGGAGGCTCCGGGAAAAATGTGGCATCCTTCACCGATGCGGGCACCGTTGAAAATATGGACGTTGGACTCAATGCGGGTATTGTCACCGATAATGACATCTTCTTCGATGACGGTGAAAGGGCCTATTGTGACATTGTTGCCGATTTTTGCGTTGGGGTGAATGACCCTCAAGCCATTAGAGTAGTTCATCGAAATAGAATGGTTGAAGCTTTGCGTTTACTCAACCCCCTTAGCCGCCCGTGTCTTTGTTTCTGCGGACGATTTGCGCGGTCAACTCGCCTTCCGAAACGAGTTTGCTACCGACGTAAGCCGTGCCTTGCATGTGCACAATGCCGCGGCGGACGGGTTCGAGCAGTTCCATTTTAAGGATTAAAGTGTCGCCGGGGACGACTTTGGCTTTGAACTTGGTGTTGTCAATCTTCAGGAAATAAGTATCCCAATTGCCCGGGTCGTTCACGGAATGGAGCGCCAAGATGCCGCCTGTTTGGGCCATGGCTTCTATTTGCAGCACACCGGGAAACACCGGATTGTCGGGGAAGTGACCTTGAAAAAAGGCTTCGTTCATGGTTACGTTTTTCACCCCCACCACATGATGGTCACTCAATTCTATCACCTTGTCCACCAGCAAGAAAGGGTAGCGGTGCGGCAGCATTTTCGCCAGCTGCACTACATCGTACAAAGGTTCTTTGTCGGGGTCGTATTTGGGGATGCCGTGCAAACGGCGTTTTTCGGTCAGGTGCTTTTTCAGGATTTTGGCAAATTCGACATTTGCCGTATGGCCGGGTTTAGTTGCCACGATTTTTCCGAGTATGGGCTTGCCAATGAGCGCCAAATCGCCAATGACATCCAACAGTTTGTGGCGTGCCGGTTCGTTTTGAAAATGGAGCTTTACTGTGTTCAAAATCCCTTCCGAATCTACTTTGATGCTCTGCTTGCCCATTTTCCGCGCCAGTTCGTCCAGTTCGCCCTGCTCCATTTTCCGGTCTGCTATAACGATGGCGTTGTCCATATCGCCGCCTTTGATAAGGCCCATTTCGAGCAATTTTTCCAATTCGTGCACAAACACAAAGGTGCGGCATGGCGCGATTTCCGACACATATTCGTCCAAATGGTGCAGCGCGGCGAATTGTTGGCCCAACACCCTCGAATCGAAATCAATCATCACCGTCGCTTCAAAATTGTCGGAAGGCAGCGCCAACAATTCCGTTCCAGTCACCTCGTCTTTGTAGGAAATGGGTTCTGTCACCACAAAATACTCGCGGTCTGCATCCAACTCATTGCGGCCAGCCTCGTACAGTGCATTAACAAACGGCATGGAAGTGCCGTCCATTATGGGCATTTCTGGGCCGTCAATCTCCATCAGCACATTGTCAATATGCAATCCGGTCAGCGCCGAAAGCACATGCTCAATGGTGGACACTTGGGCTTCGCCGCTGCGGAGCGAGGTGCCGCGGTTGGTGGACACCACCAATTTTACGTCCGCAGGGATAACGGGTTGCTCTGGCAAATCAATCCGTTGGAAGCGGAAGCCGTGGTTCACTGCCGCTGGTTTGAATGTTAAAGTAACCGCTTTTCCGGTGTGAAGCCCCACTCCTTTCACTGACACCGGTGTTTGAATCGTAGTTTGTTTCATACAGTTCGGGCAAAATTTCGATGTGCAAAGGTACACAGCCGCGCCGGAATGAAATACATTGCCGAGCGATTATCAGGGTATTAACATCGAAATTCGGGTGAAAAAATGTTTGAGGCGCAAACAATATTCGGATTAAGGGCAGATTTTAACAAACGAACAGAATTTTTGGCAAAAAATTACTTGGCCGAATACGGCACGCGCGCCACGATGGAGCGGCCCAAAGTCAGTTCGTCGGCGTATTCTAAATCCCCGCCAAACGACACGCCGCGAGCGATAGCACTCACTTGCACACCCAGCGGTTGCAGTTTTTTGGAAACATAATAAATCGTCGTCTCCCCCTCAATCGTCGGGCTGATGGCCATGATAACCTCCCGGATTTCGCCCCGTTTCACCCTTTCTTCCAAACTTTCAATGTGCAAATCGCTCGGCCCGATGCCTTCGATGGGCGAAATGATGCCGCCTAAAACATGATACAGCCCTCGGTACTGGCTCGTCTCCTCGATAGCCATAAGGTCGCGGATGTTTTCCACCACACACACGAGCGAACGGTCGCGGCGGGCATCCGAGCATATATTGCAAATCACGTCGTCGGCCAAGTTGTGGCAATCGCGGCATTCACGAATGCCCTCGCGCATAGCCATGAGCGCGGAGGTGAATTGCTCCGTTGCGCTTTTGTCTTGCTTCAGTAGGTGCAGCACCAGCCGCAAAGCCGATTTGCGCCCGATGCCCGGCAAAGAGGCAAAAGCCTCCACGGCTTTTTCTATGAGTTTGGAAGAGAAGGTCATGCCACTGATTTTGGGGCAAAAGTAGAGCGATTGCGCGAAACTCCACGCGTCGCTCTTTGGCTTGCCTGCTTTCAGTTCACGGCTTTGACGGGGACGCTCAACACCGGAATGGACGAATGATTGACCGTGTCCTCGGTGAGGCTGCCAAACAGCAGGTGCGACAATCCCTTCCGTTGGTGCGTCGCCATCATGATGAGGTCGGCATTTTCTTTTTGGGCAAATTTCAAAATAGTGCCTTCCTCGTCGAAGGTATTGCCGCTGATATAGGTGTGGACGTTTTTCAGGCCGGCATCTATTGCGAATGCAAGCGCGGCCTTTTTTATGTCTTCATCCGAAGCGAAAAGGCCGGGATTGTTCAGATACAACACGTTGATTTTGAACGGCCAATATCGTTGCCATGTAGCCAATTGGCGGAATGCGACGGCTTGGTCTTTTTCCAAAGTAGTAGCCAGCACGACGGTTTTTAACTCAAATGCCCCCGAATTTTCAGGCACTGCCAAAACCGGGCACGGTACCGTGCGAATCACTTTTTCGGTGTTGGAGCCAACAAAAAACTCAGCCGCTCCGTGCGCTCCTTTTGTGCCCATCACCACCAAATCGGCCTCTTCTTCTTCTACCACCCGCCGCACCGCAGCATAGAGATGCCCTTCTTCGACGCGGGTCTCAATCTCCAATTTGGAAAAAGCAGGTTCCGCAGTCAGCCCTTTTTTCAACAGACGAAATTCATCTGCTGCGATGCCGTAATAATCCGTCGGGTCATTTATCCCAGCAAAAGCGGACTCTGGCATTGAGGTATATGCGACGGCCGTATTGCTATGCATAAGCGCGAGCTGAGCCTGGGTTTTCGTGGCGATGGTGGCCGCTACATGGAGCGCGTGTTTGGCATTGGGCGAAAAGTCGGTGGGAACAAGTATCTTTTTCATGGAGGGAGCCTGCGATGTGAGTGTGCTGCACAAAGGTCTGCCTTATATGGCTCCCCCAAAATGATATATGTCAGGAGATACCGTGAAATCAATCATGCGAATCCAAGTGTTGGGCATTATACCTCAACAAATAACCGCTCCTTCCTGATTCACCGGCGAGCGGAATATTTCGCTCTCCACTTTGTGTTTTGAAAATGCCTTTTGCATCGCCAATCCCGCATTTTCAGCAACTAAACTATTGGCGCACAATGCAAAAACCGACGGCCCGGCCCCAGAAATGCTGGATCCCAACGCACCTTCTGCGAGCGCGGCATCTTTCACATCGTAAAATCCGGTAATCAGGCCAGCGCGCTGCGGCTCTATGATTTCATCTTTCAAGCTGCGCCCAATGAGGCCAATATCGCCGTTGAACAACCCGACAATGAAGCCGCCCACATTGGCGCTCTGACGCACAAATTTGTCCATCGGCACCTCTGGCTTGAGCATGGCGCGGGCGCTTTTGGTCGTGATTTCGATATGCGGATATACGACGGTGACATAGAGGCCGCGCGGCACATGGAGCCGGTGCACATCGAGCGTGATGCCATCACGGATGAGCACGATGCCGCCGAGCATGGACGGCGCCACATTATCGGTAATAAAACTGCCAGTGGCGACTTCCTCGCCCGCACAGGCGAAAGGCAGGAGTTCGCGTTTGCTCAGGCCGGTGCGGAGCAGTTCGCTCACAGCCAATGTGGCGGCCACCGCGCTAGCCGCGCTGCTGCCGAGGCCGCTGCTGAACGGCATTTTTTTGTGGATTTCGAGTTCGATGCCGCGCCCGGTTTCGCCCAAATGCTGGAGCAAGCGCATGGCAGCCACACCGGCGGTATTTTTTTCGGGTTCATAAGGAAGTTTGCCTCCATGCCCGGTTATTTTGGTGATGCGCAAGCCCGGTGTATCGCTTTTGCGGGCAATCACCTCGTCGCCCGGTCGCTCCAGCGCCAGCCCCATGATGTCGAATCCTACTCCGATATTGCCGACAGTGGCCGGCGCGAATGCTTTGATGCCCAAGGGTGAGAAGAATGTGAGAGGGTGAGAAAGTGAGAGATGTAAGAAGGTGCTTTTTAACCGACCCCCTGTTCGGGGTTTGCGCCGGGAATACCTTTGAAATAATTCCAGATATAGGCGATGTCGGCTTCTTCATTGTCCGTTGGGTAAAAAAGTTGGGGGTCGAAATGGACTTCTTTTGTGCCCCAATGGAAGGTGCAAAGACAAATCGGCACCTGCGCCAAACGAGCGATGTGGTAAAAGCCAGTTTTGAATTTATCCACTTTTTTGCGGGTGCCTTCGGGTGCCATCACGAGATGAAAGCGCGGCTCGCGCTGGAATGCTTCTGCCGTGGCCGACACAAAATTGTGGCGTTTCGACCTGTCCACCGGGATGCCGCCGAGCCAGCGAAAAAGATAACCGAACGGCCAGCGGAAAATGGTGTGCTTGCCCACATAGTTCGCTCGGTATTTGCCCGCGCTGTTCACCAAAACGCCCACCGGGAAATCCCAATTGGACGTGTGTGGCGCGACGGCGATGACGACTTTCGCCAAATCACGGGGGTATTGGCCGGTGATTTTCCAGCCCCAGAGTCGCAGGATAAGTTTGCTAATCCAACTGAGCATGTCGTTTGAACTGATTGCTATTTCTTCAATTCTTTCAGCCAGATATTCCGCCACCGCACTTTGATGCCGCCACCGTCGTGTATTTGCAGGGCGATTTGGCCGGTGGCTTTCCCGATTTTTTCGTCCTTAAAAGAAATCATCTGTGTGCCATTGAGCCAAGTAGTTACCTCGTCGCCGACGACGCGGACGCGCATTTTATTCCAATCACCCATTTTGAGCGATTTGTCCAAATCTGCTGCGGGTTTGATGAGCCACCCACGCCCATAAGATTCGTAGATGCCCCCGGTGTGGAGACCGGGGGGCGCGACTTCTGCCTGCCAGCCGGTGATTTTTGCACCTTCGATGGAGGAGCGGAAAAACACGCCGCTGTTGCCGTTGGCTTCTTGCTTGAACTCGAGCGTGAGGTCGAAGTCTTTGTAACTCGCGTTGGTGCCCAAGTAGCCGTATCCATTGTCCGGCCCGCTTTCGCACACGAGTTCGACATTGTCCACATACCATTTTTCCGTGCCGTAGATTTTCCAGCCCGAGAGGTCTTTTCCGTTAAATAACGAAACACTGCCGGAAGCCGCGTTTTTGGCACCTGAACAGGCCGAAAGTAGGCTCACGGCGAATAAGCAGCAATAGAGAGCGATCTTCATAGTTCTTTGATTTTGATGTTTTTAAACCAAATTTTGCTGCCGTGGTCTTGCAAAGCAATACGCCCACGTTTGGCAAGTCCGTAGTCGGGGAAATCGCTCCATTTGCCCGCTTTTATCAACGCGTGCCATTCGGGTGTCCAGAGTTTGTAATCCACGACTTTTACGCCGTTGAGCCAGTGTTCGACGTGGCCTTTGTTGACAATCAGCCGGGTATGGTTGTACTCGCCGACGGGTTTGATGACCGAGCGAGAGGCCGGGTGCATCCCATAGTTGGCGGCTGATTTTTGCCAGTTTTCCAATTTCTCGGGGAAACCGATGTCGTCCACCAACTGGTATTCGGGCCCGGTGGCATATACGGTGGCGTATTTTTTCGGGTCTTCCACCACGTTGAAAAAGATGCCGCTGTTGCCTGTGGGCGAAATTTTCCATTCGAGCGACAACTCGAAGTTTTCAAATTCGCGCTCGGTCACGATGTCGTTGGCCGAACCTTCATGGCCAGCTTGGCCGAGGGCTATCAACTCACCGTCTTTTACCTCCCAGCCGCGCACCGTTTTCGCGCCGTAGGTGTGCCAGCCGTTGGTGGTTTTGCCATCGAAGAGCAACTTCCAGCCAGCCTTTTGCTCGGCACTGGTGAGGGTGTTGAGTTTGGGGCTGCAGGCTCCGGCGATAAAAACCGTGGAGAGGATAAACAGGGAAAAGTATGGTTTCATCATTTTGCACAGGTTGATTTTAGTCGTTGAAAAAGACTTTTTGGGAATGGTCTGTTTAGAGTGGTTTGGAAAGTGTAGATGGTTTAGAGGCTTGGTTATCAGTCAATTGCACACATTTTTTATCCAAAACCACTTTGCGTTGGCTATAAAAATCCGTTGATTCTTCAGCAACTGCGTTTTGCCGGCCAAACAGCGGCGATTTTTTCGGGGCGAAGATAAGGCCATATTGAGGTTTTTCGCATTGGGTCAAAAAGGTGCTTTTTCTCCTCCTTTAGTCTGCGTCAAAGCAACCATTGGCATTGGGGCGCATCCTTATGGTCGCATTAGATGCCCATACTTTTGGTGCAAATAAACTTGGCCAGTAGCGTCCATTTGTAAATGCCGCAGGCCGATGTGATGAACCCAATTTGCGCAGCAACGTTAAGAATTTCCAAAAACACTTTGCGTTCGGTCTCCGTAACCTATTTTTGAACCTTGATTTGTAAACAAATTTTTTTCTCACGCTTAAACATTGAACTCACTCATGAAAAAAGCGATTTTCTTTTTCTCTTTCCTCTTTGCTGTGGGCATCGCCACCGCCAATGCGCAGTCTTGCCAGAGCGCTGCTGCCACAAAATCTTGCTGCGCCAACAAAGCCGCCAAGGCTGCCGCCGCTGATGCCACCATCGAAAAACGCCAAGCCGAAGACGGCACCGTTTCATATGTCCGCAAAGAAACCGACCCTCAGGGCAATGTGAAATTTGTCAGCGTCCAGTACGACGAAGGCGCCAGCACATTTGTGAACATGGCTCCGAAATCCAACACCGTCTCCGCCGACGACAAAGCAACGATGACAAAGAAATCTGCTTCTTGCTCCATGTCTGAGAAAAAAGCATGCGCTGGCAGCGCAGGTTCGGGCAAAGCTTGCTGTGCATCCAAAGGCACCAGCTCTGCCGCCGCTACTCCGCAGAATCAATAATTAAATGATTCTCTCACAGTGCTTTATGATGCAGCGCCCCGCCCGGAATACCGGTGCGGGGCGCTGCTTTTTTATGTCAAGAAAAAAAAATTACAACTTTTTGAGCAACAATTCAAAAAAAACGTCCGTTCTTGCCCAAGTTTTCATTTGGTTTTTTGGGGTTTATTAGCCGTCAATGCGCAAGTATTGGCGGCTTTTTTAGTTTATACCCCATTATTCCACAGGAAATGGGGGCTTTTTTTAAAAATTTACCGCCAGCCGGGTGAACGCCCGCAATCCGTTGCCACCCATTTGCACGGCATCCCACGGCCCGCCAGTTTCATTGTTGAAGGCCCAATCGCTCGCCAAAGGCACATAACCCAAGTCGGGGTGGATGTTCAAGAAATTGTCCACGCCGAGATTCAGGGTAAAGTGTTCGTTGAATTTCCAAGCCACATAAATATCGGGGACTATTTTTCCGCCGTAAACAAATTCGTCCGGCACATACCTCATGCCATCATTGGTCGGCACGGTAGGAGTGATGGAGGAGTTCGGCGCGTCGGAATCGCCATATCCCAGCAAGGTGATTTCGCCAAAATAGTTGAACCGAGTGCCGATGGTAAATTGACGGATGCCATATTCGAGGGTGGCGGCCAATTTCACTGGCGGGGCAGACGCAAGGATGAATTTCTGCTCGCGGTCGCTGAGAAAGGCCTTGCGCAGCGCCTCGGTCTCATCCAACAGTTCCGGGAAGTTGATTTTGTCAATGGTCATTTTCTGGAAATTGCCTGCGAGCAAGGCGCGAAAGTGGTTGTCGCCCCTGCGCCTGTTGTAGTCTATCACGATATCAACGCCTTTGTTGGTCGTGTTGACGGCATTGGCAAAAAACTGCGCCAAGCTCACGTTTTGGCTTTTCAAGGTGCCCGTAAAACTGGGGTCCAAATCAGGGTCGTCGGCGCTGAACTGGCCCGAAAGCACCACGCGGTCTTTCACCTGCACCAAATAGCCGTCCACAGTGACAGTCAGTTCCCGCATCGGTTTGAAAGAAAAACCGACACTGGCATTCAATGATTTTTCCTCTGTCAATTCGGGAATGCCTGCAGCTTTTGTGATGCTGCTGCTGTTTGGGGCTATTTTTACTTCGGCGATGGTGCCGCCCTGCACGGTGGTGAAGGTGCTGCTGAAATTGATTTGCTGCAGCGACGGTGCCCGGAAACCTGTGCTGACCGAGCCGCGCAGGTTGAAGTTGTCGGCAAGTTTGTAGCGGCTCGCCAATTTGAAATTCGGCGTGAAACCAAAGTCACTGTAGTTTTCCAAACGGACTGCCACCCCGACGAGCCACTTGTCTGTGACGTCCAATTCCACGTCGCCGTACACACCTACGCAGGAGCGGGTGGCGTCTACCACGTCGTTGGGCTGATAGCCTGGGAAACCCTGCGCACCAGCCGGACGGTAAGTGGTATCCAGCCCTTCAAACTCGTTCAGGTCGTTGAAAACAGAGTCAATGGAAAAGATATTGGAGCCGTACTGCGCATAAGAGGCTTCTTCTCCAGCAAAAAGTTGATAGTTTTCAAAACGGTATTCCGCGCCAAACGCGACATTGAGGCCGCTCATAATATCCGTGTACAATTTGCTGAAATTGAGGTTGGTGGTGTTTTGCAAAAACTTGAAACCACCGTCGTCGAAGTGCGTTTGGCCCGCACCCAACCCAGCATTGAAGGTTTTGTCGCCAAAAAAGTGAAAGTTGTTGTAGCCCGTGGCATTGCTCGCGTCCCAGTTCCAATCTTCGCCGAACTGGCCTTTCAGCCCAGCTGCAAAAGAGATGTCCTGAATCTCAGTCTGGATGTGCGGGTTGAAATAGAATTCTTCATCGCTCGACATTTTGATAATGCCGGGCACCTCGATGAGGTCGGTGCCATCGGTCGGGAATCGTTGGGGAGCATCCGAGAAATTGCGCGTGAACGCAAAAGCGTCCGACTCTTTGCGGTTGTAGCCGCCAAAAGTGTAGAGGGTCAAGCGGTCGTTGCTTTTGATGGGAATTTCCGCGTTGAACATCCCGCCGAACCCAGTCATAGAAGCATCTCCGTGCGCCCGGCGGTAGATGTTGGTGGGCAACACACCGTCCAATTCCTGACGGAAGGTTTTTGCCTGATTGGCATAATTGAGTGTCAGGTTGACAAATCCACCCTGTTTGCCGAGCGGCAGGCCGTAGTTGGCTCCGATGGTGTACAGTTGGCCGTCAAATTTTTTGTTGTCGCCGACTTCATAAAGCCCGGCCTGATCTGGCTCAAAGACGGGATTGTGCTTTTTGTCGTAATAGCCTGACATTCCAAAGTCTGCGCTGAATTGGCGGACATTTTTTTTCAAAACAATATTCATCACGCCGGCGATGGCATCCGAGCCGTATTGGGCAGAAGCACCATCGCGCAGGATTTCCACACGGTCAATGGCCTGCACGGGAATAGCGCTGAGGTCGGTGCCGGAATTGCCGCGACCACGGGCACCGAACACGGCGATAAAGGCCGTTTGATGGCGGCGTTTGCCATTCACGAGCACCAGCGTTTGGTCGGGGCCGAGGCCGCGCAAGGTAGCGAGGTCAATATGGTCGGCACCGTCCGAGCCGCTCTGTTTGTTGTAATTGAAAGAAGGCGCGGTCGCGTTCAAGAGCGAGGTGACATCAGCCCGTGCGGTGGTCAGCGTCACTTGGTTGACGTTGATAATGTCCACAGGGACAGGTGTTTCGGTTTGAGTTCGATTGGCCCGCCGTGTGCCGACGATGACGATTTGGTCGAGCAAAGTGTCATCTTGCTCCATGAGGATGTTGACTTCGGCGCGACCGTCGGCGACGACTTCTTGGGTCGCATAACCCGTGTAGGCAAATACGATGACTGCATCCGGGCGGCTGGTGCGGAGGGTGTAAGTGCCATCGGTGCCGGTGGTGGTGCCGGTGGACGTGCCGCGCTCTGAGACGGTGACCCCGACGAGCGGTTCGCCGTTTTGGTCTGTTACTTTGCCTTTCAGCGTGTTTTGTGCCGCTGTGCTGCCAATTGCGGCAAGGAAAAAGAAGAGGACGAAAAGGTGCTTCATACAAAAATGAGTTTAAGTGAAAATGATGTGGCAAATTACAGCTAGCGCAGCGTTTGCACTTTTTTCAGTCTCTAATTCTACTTTGTCAGATTAAAAAACGATATAATTTTGAATTTTTATGGAGTT
>CAYZVM010000026.1:0-38970 GCA_964481485.1 uncultured Saprospiraceae bacterium
CTCCCGGCAAATGTAGAAAAAGAAAATTCACATAAAAATAAACTTTTTGTTTTTGATATTTAAAACAAAAAATAAACCTTTGTCGCTCATTGTTATTCAACCGCCGTGCAGCGGCAATTCAACCCTTGCGCGGCATTTTTTTTCACCACCTAAATTTTTTAACTATGGAATTCAAAAACGCCATTAGCTGGTTCGAGGTCCCTGTCAGTGACTTCGACCGCGCCAAAACTTTTTACCAAAAAATATTCGACTACGAAATGCCGGAGATGGACATGGCTGGCATCCGCATGGGCATCCTCCCGCACGACCGCGACGGCGGCGGCGTGGGTGGTGCCATTTGCCACGGTGAAGGCTATAAAACTGCTGGTCACGACGGCCCCAAAGTCTATCTGACCGCTGGAGACGACCTGAACACGGTGCTGAACCGGGTGGAAGGAGCAGGCGGCAAAATCCTGTTGCCAAAAACGGAAATCGCGCCGGGCATGGGGCAATTTGCTTTCTTCCAAGATTCAGAAGGAAACGTAGTGGGCTTGTATTCAATGAATTGAGCCATTCCATGAGCATCGGGGTGGCCTTATGGCTCCCCGATGCTTTCTATTTTTTCAAAAAGTCGCTGTATAAGGTCTGCAAATAAGCTTGTGCGTCCTTCCGGCTCTCGGAATCCAACTGCCCCTCCCATATCTGCCAATCTTTGCTGCCGAACGAATAAAAACCTTTGCCCCGGCTGTTTGCCCAACCCATGCCACTTTCGTTGGTAAAATAGGCCGCCTCAAAACGTTGGTTGGCTTCGATGGGGAATCTATGCACCAGCGCATCGAAATTCCAAAGATTGCGGCTCCAGGGTAAGTCTTGATTGTGCAAGTCGCACATTCCCAACACAGTAGCCGGGATGTCGTGGTGATTTCCGAATATCGGCATCCGTGTACGGTGCCACTTTTTGTTCAAGGGTTTTCCAAAAATGACGACCGGGACGTGCCGTGATTTTGGATTGTCCAACCCCGCCCCGCTCGGGTTGGAAGCACCGTGGTCGGCCACCAAAACAAACAGCGTGTTCGGATACCAGGGCTGCCGTTCGGCGGTTTTGAAAAATTCGCCGATGGCGTAGTCCGCAAAAGCCGCGCTGTTGAGAAATTTCTCTCGTTCGGTTTGGCCTTTCCATTGGCTTGGGTACGGCACATCGAACGGCGGATGCAAACTCAGGGTCAGTGCCGTGACGAAGAATGGCGGTTTTAATTGGTTGATTTCCTGCACGGCACGTTGCAGGAGGATATGGTCGTCCACGCCCCAGCGCTGCGTTTTTTCGGCGCGGGAGAAGTCTTTTTCCGAAAATATTTTTTCAAAACGCTGATTCGTGAGCCACACGCCAATGTTGGCAAAAGTCAGTTCGCCGCCGTATAAAAAGGCTGTGGAATACCCCTGCTCGCGCAAAATTTTCGGGAGCGAATTGAGTTTTGCTGCCTTGTCCGTTTGCAGCACGATGGACTGGTCGGGCTGCGCCGGGTATCCCGCCAAAATCGAGACCAGCCCTTGGTCGGTGCGATAGCCGCTGCTGTAAATATTTTCAAATAAAATCCCCTCGGCGATAAGACGGCTCAAGTTGGGGCAAACGCCCGGCTCGCCGCCGAGTTCTTCCACCACCTGCGCCGTGTGGCTTTCCATGATGATAAAAACGATGTTCGGGCGATGGCTACTATCTTGATTTTCAAAGAATTCCCAATCAAGGTCAACGAGCGTGGTGCAGTCGCCCAACAAACAATCTGTGCGCTCTGCCGCCTCTTTTTCATCCATAAACCGATAGTGATTGTCCGTCGAGCGTGTTTCTATCAGGCTGTGAATCAGGTTCCAAGCGGCGTTGGTGGCGGCGTGGTTATCGAACAGATGCGGCGAGTAATAGACCGCGCTTTCGTTGATGGGAATGACACCCAATCCGCCGCGGATGGCGAGAAAAAGCAGCCCTGCCTGCACGGGCAGCGCCAGCAATCCGGAACGCGAAATATTGTCAGGATAAATTTTTGCACCCACCACTAATCTATAAACACGCCACATCAGCCAGACAAACGTGGCGTACAGCCCCACGCTCACGATTTGGAACGGCAGCGACATCGAATCGAGCAAGGCGCGGGGTGTGCTCAGATATTCCAACGCCCTGTTGTTCAGCGGTGTGTGCCATTCTTCGTAGATAAAAACATTTGCGCCAAAAATGAGGACTAACACCCCTATCAGAAAAACGTTGAAGCCCGAAATTATTTTTTCAATAACTGAAAATGAACGCCTCCCAATGGCCAAACCCGCAAACCACAATAGTACAGGCACTGCCACCAAGTAGCCCGCCATGCTCAAATCGAGTGGCAACGCCCGCCACAGCGAGGCCCAAGTGGAAGCGGGGGATTGCGGCGACCATTCTTCGAAGAACCAAGCCACAAACCACACCCGGAACACAGCAAAAAACAGCAACCAGTACGCCAGCAGACGAAGGGGAAAGACAAATACAGATTTCATAAACGCGGTCGTAATGCCGACTGCCAGCCGGCTCCACTTCATTTCTACCGACTGGCAGTCGGCATCAAGATGCTGATTTTCAAAAAATTGCCGGTCTGGGGCACCACTTTGAATCGTTCGTCGAGCCGGTAGCCAAGCACCCAAATGATGGTGCCGTCGCCATTTTCCAGCACCCAAACTTTTTCTTTTTCCAAACGCGAGAGTTTCAGGTTCGTAAAAAAATCCTGCAATTTCTGTGAATGGCCGCCCATTCCAAATGGCTGGAAAGCATCGCCGGGCAACCAGGGCCGCAAATGTAGCGGAAATCGCAATTTTTCAGCGCTCACCAAAACCGCCTCGCGCCCGTCGGGAAACGGAATGGCAACATCCGTCGGCATCAAAACCAATTTGCGCCCGTCGGGTAGGCGCACCATCAAGTCGTTTTCGACAATGGGGATGGGGGATTGGGGGCTGGGAATTGAGGACTGGGGAGGAAGGATGAGGATTTTTTCGCGGTCGTTGAGCACCCGCCAGCCAGCGTTCGAGTACAATTCAAGACCAACATGGTCGAGGCTGTCCGCCAATTGGCGAGCCTGTTCGCTGGTAAACCCACACGGTTTAAGCATTTCGTGCAACACCTGTTTAGGGGCTGGCAACTGCGCAAGCTTCTGTTTGTCAATGATAAACTCACTTGGGGCGGGCGTTTTTTCCCAAAAATAGTTTCGCAGTAAAAAATGAAAATTCTCGTCCGTCTCGCGCAGCCGGAGCAAGTTGCGCTCGGCAGTATGCAAAAAGTTGGGGTTCAGCTCCTCCAGCCGCGGCACTACTTGGTGGCGGATAAAATTGCGGGCATAATTATCGGTGGCATTGCTGCTGTCCTCGCGCCAATCGAGTTGATGGGCGCGAGCATAATGCTCAATTTCGGGGCGGGCGGCAAAGAGAATGGGGCGAATCCGCCCCGCGGCGTTGAAAGCGATGCCCCCCAGCCCGCTCAGTCCCGTACCGCGTACAAAATTGAGCAGTGCCGTTTCCACCGAGTCGTTCAGGTTGTGGGCAGTGGCAATGCGGGCAAACCCCTGTTCGGCAGAGGTTTCGTGGAACCAGTCATAACGCAATGCACGCGCGGCCATTTGGACGGAGAGGCCGTGTTGCTCGGCGTAAGTCTTTGTCTCAAAATGTTTTGCAAAAAAAAGCACCCCGTATTCGGCGGCAAGTTGTTGGACAAAAAGTTCGTCGCCGTCGGATGCCTCGCCACGCAGTTGGAAGTTGCAATGCGCGATGCCAAACGGATAGCCCGCCTCGCTGAACAGATGCGCCATCACGACCGAATCAACGCCCCCGCTGACGGCGAGCAGTGTCGGCCGCCCATCTGGGAGCAAGTTGTTTGCCTGGATGAAATTTTTGAATTGTTTGAGCAAATCCATTTTGCGGGTGGTTCTGGCCAGTTGCCGAGGCTCAAAGTTAGGCACGGCGGCGCAACTGCCAAAAGCAGGGCAGGCATCTGGAATTTCTCGCCTACTTTTGCGCGGACAAATAAGTGATTGAACACATTTATTTGAAACTAAACACAGAGGCAGATAGCACACATAGACCTTTGGTTTTCAAAACTATGTGCCTATGTGTTTAATTTGTCAACACACTGCCAACACCTGCCGCCGCCGCTTTTGGCAAGGGTTTGGTTAGTTAGAGATGTTTTAATCCAATGCCGCTCTCAAGCGGTTTGCCCCCTCGCCTTGGCCTCATCTCAAAACGATTTTCAACATGAGCAAATTTACCCTGCTGGCTTTCATGGCCGGTTTGACTGCGGCGACTGGCGCATTTGGTCAACAAGACCCGATGTTTACCAAGTATTTTTTCAACAGCCTGATTTTCAACCCCGCAGTGGCGGGCAGCAACGAGCATCTCACGCTCAATCTCATTCATCGCCAGCAATGGGTCGGCTTGGACGGTGCCCCGACCACGCAGTCATTGAGCGGTCACACGCCGCTGAAAAACGACCGCATTGGCCTCGGTGTCAGCCTCGTGAACGACAAAATCGGCGCGAACGGGACATTTGATTTCAACACCGCCTACGCCTACCGCCTGCCTGTTGGCAAAAAAATGAAACTCTCCCTCGGTGTGCAGGCCAGTGTCACCAACTGGCGCGGCAATTGGTCGGAACTAACCTTGGAAGACGGCTCGGACGAGGTGTTCAGCGACAACCTCAACCGCTGGCTGCCCAATTTTGGGGCGGGGGCATACCTCTATGGCGAGCGTTTTTTTGCAGGCCTCGGCTGTCCCCGGCTTTTGGAACACGACCTTCGGAAAACGGAGGGCGAAGCACCTTTTTACGCCAGGACCTATCGCCACTATTACGCGACGGTGGGCGCGGCTTTCCCGCTCGGTAGCGAACAACTTATTTTTCGCCCGACGGCGCTCGTGAAAAGCACGGGGGTGTTTAGTTCGTTCCGTGATTTCTCTTCGCAAAACCCAATCGGCTCACCAACGGAGTTGGATTTGGATGCTTCATTTTTCATCGCGCAATCGCTCTGGGTAGGTTTGGCCTACCGCACGGCCCTCGAATTGGGCGACTCGTCGAACGATTCCGCCGACCTCTGGGCGGCGTTTTATTTTCGCAACGGCCTCCGGCTCGGCGCTGCGTATGATTTGACCTTGAGCAAACTCAACAAAGTCGGCAGTGGCTCGTTTGAAGTGATGGCTGGCTACGAGTTCGATATCAAAGTGAAAAGAGTAGCGTCGCCGCGTTATTTTTAAGATGCTTTAGATTGGTTTAGATAGTTTAGAAGGATTTAGATGAGTGCAGGATGTTGTACGCTCTAAACTATCTAAACCTACCTAAACCATCTAAACCCTTCTAAACCAGTCGAATAAAAACCGATGCCATGAAATACAGAACTACTTTTACCGCCCTCCTGCTGCTCCTTTTTGCCACCGCCTTATCTGCACAGTTCGGTGCGCTCAACCGCGCAAACGAAGCCATGCGCGACCTTGACTATATGACGGCCATCGTGCTGTACCAACAAGTGTTGCAAAATGAAGACAATGGCGAAGCCAAAATAAACATCGCCGAGTGTTACCGCAAAATCAACGACAAGGAAAACGCCGAATATTGGTACGGCCAAGTCGTGCGGCTGCCCAATGCAAAACCCATTCACCGGCTTTACTACGGCATGATGCTCCAAGCCAATGGAAAGTGTGATGTGGCTAAAGCCTGGCTCAACCAATATGTGAAAGAAGCGCCCGACGATGCCCGCGGCCAATACCTTGCCCGCGCCTGCGACATCGAAGAGGAATTGCTGACCAAAAACAAAGGTATCTACGTCATCAGCCACATCCCCGTCAACTCGAACCTCGACGATTTCAGCCCGATGGTGATGGGCAATACGCTCGTTTTTGCCAGCGACCGCACCCAAACCGGCCCTGTGAAACGCACCAGTATGTGGACCGGCAATCCTTTCGCCGAACTCTACGCCGTGTCTTTTGACATCAAAGGGATTCACCCCGGCGACTTTTCTTATGGCCCGCCGCAAAAATTTTCAAAAGATATAAACACCAAATTTCACGAAGCATCTGTGTCTGCCGCGCCCGACGGGCAGACGCTTTATTTTACCCGAAACAATTTTGAAGAAGGCAAAACGGGCAAAAGTGACGAGGGATTGGTGAAACTCAAAATCTACGCTGCGCAAACGGACGGGCAAGGCGGTTGGCACAACGAAACCGGTTTGCCGTTCAACTCTAACGAATATAGCGTGGCACATCCCAGCCTGAGCGCCAATGGCCAACAACTTTATTTCGCGAGCAATATGCCGGGCGGATACGGCGGTATGGACTTGTATATCAGTGAGTTGGAAAACGGGCGCTGGGGGCCACCCATCAATCTCGGCCCCGTGGTGAACACCGAGGGCAACGAAATCTTCCCATTTATTGACCCGAACAACCGGCTTTATTTTGCTTCCAACGGCCACATCGGTCTCGGCGGTTTGGATATTTATTACACCACTCCGGCGGGCAAAAAACGCGACTCATGGAACCTCCCGGTCAATCTCGGCTTCCCCATCAATTCCAACCACGACGACTTCGGCATCACCTTCGGTGGTGACTTGTCGTGGGGCTTTTTCTCCTCCGACCGCGATAACGGCGTCGGGCGCGACGATATTTATGGCTTCCAAAAAAGCGCCTCTCCGGTCGAAATCTATGTGTACGACGCGCTTTCAAAATTGCCCGTGAGCGGCGCGGCGGTTGCCAACAGCAAATCAGGCCTGACCATGACCACAGGCCCCGATGGCAAAATCGCGTTTGATATGCGCTTTGCCGAATGTGCCGATTTTTCTGCCGGGAAAAAAGGCTACGAACCGACCGTGAAAACGGGCTGCACCAACGAAACCGCTCCTGGCGACATCACCCACATTGAAATACCGCTCACCAAAGTGGCGAACTTCGTGCTGCAAGGCATCGTGTTCGATATGACCGACGGCCTCCCGGCAGATGGTGCCAAAGTCTTGCTCACCAACGACTGCGGCAAACCCGAAGAAACCATCACGACCGGCCTTGACGGGCGTTACAAATTCAAATTGGACAAAGCGTGTTGCTATACTGTGAAAGCCACCAGCGATGGTTTTTTCGCAGCTACATCGGCAGGACACTGCACAAAAGGTTTGGTGAAAAATGCCATCCTGAAAGCCAACCTCGACCTGCAGCCCTACCGCGATGTGGAAGGATTTATCGTGGGCAACCCGGAGCAAAATGCCGACTCGGGAACTGACTACAATGCAGCGACCGGTCTCTACGAAAATGCCGATGGCTCGCCGGCCAACTTCGATTTGGGCAACGGCCTTGTGGTGAGAGATGGTATCCTGTTTGACAACGGCGCTCCCAGCCAGCCCAGTAAAAGCAAAAGCACTTGGGAACGCGGCTCCGATGGCTTCCTCGTTCATCTATATTATGACTTTGACCAAGCCTTTTTGCGCGACGAATCACGCCCTGAATTGGAAAAACTGCTGAAAACCTTGCAGGAAAACCCCGAATTTTTGGTCGAAATATCCTCGCACACGGACGCGCGCGGCCCCGACGACTACAATCTCGGCCTTTCCCAACGCCGCGCCGAGGCAGTGGTGACTTGGCTTACCCAAAACGGCATCGCCCGCGAACGCCTCACCGGGCGCGGCTATGGCGAGACAAAACCCGTCAATCACTGCCGCAACGACGTATCCTGCTCCGAAGCCGAACACCAACTCAACCGCCGCACCGAATTCCGCATCGTCGGCACGGGTGTCACCATTTCGCAGCCAAAGCCGAACCCGAAAGTGGGGCCTTGCGAAGGGTGTCCTTTTTAGAGGGGCGAGCTAAATTTATTCCAACACCGTCCCTAAACCGACTACAACAGCCCAATGATCCGTATCGCTTGGTCGCCCATTTACAAGTACGAACTTCCCGAAGGGCATCGTTTCCCGATGCTCAAATACGAACTCATCCCCGAGCAACTGCTCTATGAAGGCACGGTGACGGATGCCAATTTTTTCCACCCCGATGCGCTCCCCGAACCCATCGCCCTGCGCACCCACACAAAAGAATATTGGGACAAACTGACCGAGGTGCGCCTCTCCGCTAGCGAAATCCGCGCCATTGGTTTTCCCATCAACGAAAAATTTGTGGAGCGTGGCAGGCACATTTCCAACGGCACCGTCCAATGCGCCCTTTTTGCCCTTGAACACGGCTGCGCCCTCAATGTGGCGGGCGGCACACACCATGCTTTCGCCGACCGGGGCGAGGGTTTTTGTTGTTTCAACGATCAGGCCGTGGCCGCCAACTTCTTGCTTGACAATGATTTGGCGCATAAAATCTTGATTGTGGACTTGGATGTGCATCAGGGCAATGGCACTGCCGCCATTTTCCGCGACGAGCCGCGCGTGTTCACTTTTTCCATGCACGGCGAGCGCAATTACCCGCTCCGCAAAGAAAAATCCGACCTTGACATCGGCCTGCCCGACGGCATGGACGACGCGCCGTACCTGCACATTTTGAAAGAAACACTGCCCCGCCTCGCCGATGAGGTGCAGCCCGATTTTGTCTTTTATCAGGCCGGGGTGGATATTCTGGCTTCCGACAAGTTGGGGCGTCTGCACATCAGCCGCGCGGGTTGCTGCGAGCGCGACGACATCGTGTTGTCGTTTTGCAAAAAAAATGGAATTCCCGTGGCGGTGAGCATGGGCGGTGGGTATTCGCCCCGCATCGCCGACATTGTGGAGGCTCACGCCAATACGTTCCGGGTGGCGCAGGAGTTGTTTGGGTGAGGGTATAGAGCGCAGCGTGCGTTTTTCTATCCGGGCCAAGAATGGTCAACGCCCCCAAATCCCTCCAACCGCCTTAACTTGCACCTTCGTTTTTTCAGAGACATGGCGACACCGATAAAGGCGCTTTTTTTTGCACTGCTTTTGGGCCTCACCCATTCGGCCATTGCGCAGCAAACACTGCCGCAAACGGTTGATTTTGAGTGCCGTGACTGCCAGCCCGCCGATGCGCTCGTGGCGCTCAGCCGACAGACGGGGGTGAACATCGTGTTCAGCGACCGTTTTTTTAATGGCTGCGATCCGGTGGATATTCGAGTAAAAGGCGCTACCTTTTTTTCTGTTTTGGAAAAAATAAGTGCCTGCGCGAAGGTGTCGTTCAAAGCCGTGGACAACCAAATTGTTTTTTTTCGCAAAACACTGAAATACACCCTCAGCGGCTATGTGCAGGATGCCGAAACGGGCGAACGGCTCATCGGGGCCACCATCCGGTCTGCGTCGGAAAGAAGTGTGGGCGCGGTGAGCAACGAGTTCGGGTTTTTTAGCTTGAAATTAGAAGAGGGCGAGCAAAAAATTGTTGTTTCGTTTATCGGCTACCGCAACCAAACGCTCAATGTGTTGCTCACGGGCGACCGATTCACCACCGTGCGGATGCGCACCAACAGCGCCTTGCCCGAGGTGGTCATCTCCGCACTGCCGACCACCGATAGCCGCACACAAAGCGTTGAAAGTCAGAATAATCTGCCGCTCAGCGACCTCCGATCGCTACCCATGCCGGGTGGCGAGGCTGATTTGTTGCGCATGGCAGCCCTGCAACCCGGAATCCAAACCGGTGTGGACGGCGTGGGTGGTATGCACGTGCGCGGCGGCAATGCCGACCAAAATCTCATCCTCTTGGACGATGTGCCGGTGTACAACCCCGGCCACGCGCTCGGGCTTTTTTCGATTTTCAACCCGGCTATGGTGAGCAATGTCAAGTTGTGGAAAGGCGACTTCCCGGCGCGGTACGGTGGGCGCACCTCTTCGGTGGTGGATGTGCGCACCCGCGATGGCGATATGCGGCATTACCACGCCAATGCCTCTGTGGGGCTGTTTGCCACCTCGCTCTCCGCCGAAGGCCCGCTCAAACCCGACAAAAGCGCGTTCCTCTTGGCAGGGCGTATCACTTACTTTGAGCCGTGGATAAAATTTTTCAGCAACCGGGGCGACCTCGTCACGTTTTCGGGCGACAACGCGGGTTATCGTTTTTATGATTTAAACCTAAAATTGAACCACGTTTTTAACGACCGCAACCGCCTGTATTTTAGTTATTACCTCGGTGGCGATTTGTTCAAAAACCAATTTGACCAACGGTACGACGACCTGAATGGGTTGCAGACCGACCGCTACCTGCTCAATTCCGATTGGGGCAACACCATAGCGGCACTGCGTTGGAACCACGTTTTGGGCAAAAATATTTTTGTCAACAGCACGCTGCGGTATAGCCGTTTTTTCTACCAAAGCCAATTGGGTTTCAATTCTAATTTCCTTTTCGCCAACGGCAAAACGAGCACACTCGCCAACTATGGCCTTCTGTATCAAACGTTTATCCGCGACTGGTCGGGAAAGGCAGACTTTACCTATTACCCCAACGACCGGCTGACGCTGCGCTGGGGCGCATCGTGGACCTTGCACGATTTCAGGCCGGGAGCCATTTCTGTAAACTTTCTCCAGCCGGGTCAATCGCAGACTTTGATTGATTCGCTCGCCAATGTTTTGGACAACAATGAACAATTCGGCGCCGACGAAGGCGAGGCCTACATTGACGCAGAAATAAAACTTTGGAAAAACTGGCGTATGGAGACGGGGCTGAACGGCTCGGCATTCTCGGTGCGCAATGTCAACTACCGGGCGTTGCTGCCGCGGATTCGGGTGCAGCGCAACGGGCAAAATGGTTGGAGCCAATGGGCGGGTTATCACCGCACGACCCAATATTTGCACCAAATCGGCTCTTTCAATATCAGCCTGCCCTTCGAGTTGTGGGTGCCGACTACCGGGAAAGTGCCGCCCGAACAGGTGTGGCAATTGTCTGCCGGACTGGGCTGGCAAAAGCACGGATGGGGTTTTCAGGCGGAGGGATATTACAAACGTTTTGACCGGGTGCTGACTTTTTTGACTTCCAACGACGCGCTCGTGACCGGCGGTGCGGAGGACGCGAGCGGCTGGGAAGACCGCATTGCCGCGGGTGTGGGCGAGAGCCGCGGCATCGAATTTTCTATTGAAAAATTTACCGGCTCCACCACGGGCAACATCGCCTACACGCTCTCGAACACGACTCGGCGTTTCCCGGAAATCAATTCCGGACAGACATTTCCGTTCCGCTATGATCGGTTGCACGACTTGAAAATAACTGTGCGCCAGTGTATTGTGTCGTGGCTTGATGCCGATGTAGTCTGGGCTTTTGCTACCGGCAACCCCATCACGCTTGCCGGCGTAAAATATACCCACCAGTCGCCAGATAACGAAATCGCCCGCGAAGTTTTCGTTTTCACCGAAGTGAACGGCTATCGCTTGCCTGCCTATCACCGCCTCGATGTGGCTTTGAATGCCCGCTTCACCACCGGGCGCGCCCAGCACGGTATTCAACTCGGCGTGTACAATGCCTACAACCGCTACAATCCTTTTTATTTGTACTTGGACACACGCAGCGGGGAGCGCGGCAAGGCAATCCAGTACACGCTGTTGCCCGTGCTGCCGTCGTTCAGGTATGAAATAAAATTCTGACTGCTAACACCCTGAAACGGGAACTTCGGCGTTTGTTAGCCACAATTTAAACCATTCACCCAACCCATACTATGCGCTTTTTCCTCCTTCTGACGGCTTTTATCGCCGTTTTTTCTCAAAATATTTTTGCACAAACAAAAGACCCCGCCTCGGCTCAAAAGGTAGTGAGCGGCACGGTGCTGCTGAACGATAAAACTGCACCGGATGCCAAAAAACTGCTCGCTGCGCTCAAAAAAGACTGGAAACTCAACACGGACTCGGCCAACACGGCGGACAAAACCATCGTGTTCTCCGCGCCCGGTGCCACGGTGATGATTGCTTTTCTCGACTATCCGGCTGCTCCCGCCGAAATCGGCACCGCTGCCCGTATTTCTTGGCTGTGGAAAAATGCCGACGAGGCGCTCCGCCACCAATCGCAGGTGGTCGTATCGGTTATTGGCAAGAGCAACAAAACGCTCGACCTGTATCAGATTTTTACAAAAACTGTGGCGGGTGTTTTGGAAAACACCAACGCTTGCGGGGTGTTTATCGGTGGCCAGTACCTCTTGCTCTCAAAAGGTTTTTATACGGCTGCAGCCCGAAATATGCTTGACAACCAGACGATTCCGCTCTATTGCTGGGTGTATTTTGGTATGACACAGGAAAAAGAATTGCACAGCGGCTATACCTACGGCTTGCAGGAATTTGACTTGAAAGAAATGGAAATTGTCAATTCCAAACAATCTATGGCGGATGTGCACGCCACGCTCTACGATGCCGCGCTCACGGTATTGAAGTACGGCAAGCATTTGAAAGACGGGGAATCGCTCACTACTTTGGAAGGTCAAAAATTCACAGTGAAAATTTCTAAGGCTGCTTTTCAGGAAGGTGAGACTTTGAAATTGGATTATTAACCCGAGGTGGAAGCAAGGTTTGATTTAGGTGTAGCCACTTCCCGGCGTTGCGTCGGGAAGCGGCCGATTAACCTAAACTCTTTCTTTTGTTTTCAGGAAAAAAAAACAGCCAACACCTAGAAAGACAAGCATAATTTGAATTCGATGCTTGGGCAGAAAAGTAGTTTTTGTGTCTGCCGTATTTCCGGTGCGGCTGTCAAATTTTTTAATATTCTCCGCCACCGTTGCCTTCTCCTTCGCGTTCACGCTCCTGTTTTTTCTGTTGGTTCAGCCGATAACTGAAGGTAAGTGTCACTTGCCGTTGGCGCCATTGGAAGTCGCCTTCGGTGTAAAAGTCCGCTCCCTCCGTGATGTTGCGCCAGCGGCGGGTATTGAATACGTCGCGGACGCTGAGTGTGAGCGTACCGTTTTTGCTCAACACATCCATGCTTGCGGCGAGGTCGGCGTGGTACATGGCTTTGGAGCGGCCTTGTGTGGTGTTGCGCGGTGCGCGGTAGTTGAATGTTGTTTGAACATCAATTTTTTTCAACACCGTCAGCCTTGACGACACTCGACCAAACCAAGTGTATGCATCGGCGTCGAATGTTTGGCCTTCGTATTCGCCTTCTGTGATGGCTCGGAAAAAGTTGAGGTTGCCGGTCAGTTTCCAGATTTTGAAAGGATCGTAGTTGCCGTTGAAAGAAAAACCGTACTGGTTGCGGGTGGCGAGGTTGGTCGGGCGCGTAATGGCCGAAGTATCAGATAGCTGCTGCCGGATTCGCTCGATGACATCGGTGGTATGTTGGTAGTAAATAGAGGACGAGAGCGAACCTTTTTCCCAGCGTTTGAGGTGGCCGATTTCGTAAGCGTCGGTGTATTCGGGATTTAGGTTCGGGTTGCCACCCCAGAAATTGCGGGCATCGGTATATTGGGAAAATGGGTTGAGTTCGCGGAAATGCGGGCGGCGGATGCGGCGGCTGTAACTGAGTTGCACGGCATTTTCGTTGGGCAAATCATAATTGACATGGGCGCTTGGAAAGAGGTTCACATAGAGCGGTCGGTCGTTGATTTCGTTGGTTTGCTTCAACTCCGTTTTGATGTCCGCCAACTCCGTGCGCAAGCCTGCCTGCCAAGACAACTTCTTGATTTTGTTGCCCACGATGCCATAAGCGGCATAAATATTTTCGCCATAGAGTACGTTGTTGCTCAAGCCCGGCAAGGTCGCCCATGCGTTGTCGTCGAATTCTTCCACGATGTAGTCATTGTTGATATTACGGAGGCCACTGCGGAGTCCAGTTTCCCATTTGCCGTCTTTGCCAAAAGGGTGCACATAGTCCAATTGGAAAATGGCATTCCGTTCACCTTCTTGGTTGTCAGAGCGTTGCAACAAGTCAAGTTGGCCCGAAGGCGAGTCTTCCGACGTGAAATACCGCTCGCGGAAGTCGGATACTTCACGCTCCGAATTGTCCTGAAAGCGAAAATCGGCGTTCAGTTCGTGGCCTTCCCGCTCGAATGTCTTTTTGTACGACAACGAATATTCATAGTTCGGCTCGGTTTCTTTTTCATTGTCCGTTCGGCGTGTGATGCCCACCGGATTGTTCAGGTCATTGACAAAATCGTTGTACTGGAGCGAACTAAAATTGTCTTGGTCGCTGTATTGCCAAGAAAAAGCAGAGGTCAAAGTGCTCTTTGGCGTGAGCGAATAATCGGCGCCAAATCGGAGGCTGTTCGAAAGGCCAGCCCGCTGGCGCTTGCCCCTTAAATCCGTGATATAGGTCGTGCTGTCGCTGTAAAATTCTTGGTACAGGCTGTTGCTGCCGGGGCTGTTTCGGTAGTTTAGGCCGTAGTTGGTGAAGAAGTTGAACTTGTTGCGGCGGAGGTTCATGTTGAGCGACACGCCATGTTCATCCGGCACACCAGTGGTGAGGTCAATCGAGCCATTGATGCCGCGCCGACTTTCTTTTTTCAGTACAATATTGATAATACCGGCCATGCCTTCTGCCTCATAACGCGCCGATGGATTGGTGATGACTTCCACACGGTCAATCATATTGGCGGGCAAATTCTGCAAACCATTGGAGCCGAAACTGACCAAACCCGAGGGTTTGCCGTCCACGAGGATGCGCACATTTTCGCTGCCGCGCAGGCTCACCGTGCCCTCAGCATCCACCTGCACCGATGGCACATTGTCGAGCACATCCGCCGCCGAGCCGCCCCGGTTGGCGAGGTCTTTCCCGACGTTGAACACCGTTTTGTCCAAATCAAATTGCACTTGGCTTTTCTCTGCGCGTATCACCACTTCGTCCAACGTGGTGGCATCGGCGGCGAGCAGAACCATCCCCAAATCGGTGTCCGATACCAGCGTGATGCCACCTGTAAATTTTGTTTTGTACGACAAAAACTGCGTCCGCAGAAAGTAGTTGCCGGGTTGGGCCTGCAGCTCGAAGCCGCCTATTTCATCGGTGATGGCACCCGTCACTGCCGCGCTGTCGGGCAGGGAGAATAGGGTCACTGACGCATAAGCGAGCGGAAGTTGCGATTCGGAATCAGCCAAAATGCCTTTTAGAAAATGCTTTCCTGCGCCGGGCGCACCGGATTCGGGTACTTGTGCGGCCAACAATGCCGGTAAAAAAAGTATAAAAAGAAGGGGGAAGCGAAGGGAGTATTTCATCAAACAGGCGATAAATCGTTGAAAAAGATGTAATGCAGCATGGCGCAGATGGTTTAACCCGAATAAGGCACTGCAAAGGAACGGCCTCTCGCCGTATGGGGCAGGGGAGAGTAGATGAAAACGGGAATTGTGGAGATATTGCTAAAGCTGTTTGCGAGTTTTCACAATCCCCCCCTACATCGCCTCAATCGCTCGCTTGGTCGCCACCCCGAAAAAATGCGGGCCACGCCGATTTACATTTGTCCGACCAATTCACGGCATGAACATACTCGGCAAAAATATCGCCTCTGACCGCCTCACGCACTGGCTTTTTATCCTGACTTTTTTTGGGATATGGTTTGTCGCGCCTTTTATCCCATTTGAGAACAACGACGACTGGCATCGGGCATTTTTTCTCAAAATACTGCCTGCGTCGCTGACGAATATCCCCCTGTTTTTTCTAAATACAGAATGGCTCGCGCCGCGCTTGCTGCGCAAACGCGGCCTTGCAACATACTTGTTTTCGTTGCTTGGGCTGGCGCTCTTTTTCATTGTGCTGCAAGGTATTATGAAAAACTGGCTGCTCGCCCCCGATTGCAAGGGAGTCGCTTTCCATTCTTACAAGGCACTGTTTCCGGTGCTGTTTGTCACGGCAGTCAGCACGGGCTACGCCATGGTGATTTATATGCTGGAAGGTGAAAAATCCGTCCGCGAAGAGCGCCAAGAACGGATGCAGTCGGAGCTCTCCTTCTTGCGCTCGCAAATCAGCCCGCATTTTATTTTCAATATTCTCAACAGCATCGTGTACCTCATCCGCTCGAAGTCGCCGCTGGCAGAGCCGGTGACGATAAAACTTTCGGAGTTGATGCGTTATATGTTGTACGAAAGCAACGATGCGCAGATTCCGTTGGAAAAAGAGGCGAGTTATTTGGAAAATTACGTCGAGTTGCAAAAAATCCGTTTCGAGGAAGATGTCGAAATCCGGCTGAACATCGAAGGCGAGGCTGGCAGCCAACTCATCGAACCGATGCTGATGATTCCTTTTGTGGAAAACGCGTTCAAACATGGCGTGGGCCTCGTGACAGCGCCATTGATTGATATTGACCTGAAATTCAGCGAAAATGAGATGACTTTCAAAGTGCGCAACAAAATAACGCCCGAAACGGAGGCTGACAAAGACAGCAGTTCGGGCATCGGTTTGCAGAATGTGCGCCGCCGATTAGAATTGCTTTATCCTGGCGCGCACAATTTGCAAATAGAAAAAACAGACGAGTGGTTTGAGGTGGAATTGTGGCTGGCGCTCGGTCATGTGAAGGCCGCGACGGGGTAAATCGAAGTCACCCCATCGCCGTAATAACTAACCTGCCTGAATTTTCTAAATAACTCTAAACCAGCTTTATGAGGAAAATCATTTACCACGTCGCTACGACATTGGACAACTACATCGCCCACTCCGATGGTTCTTTCGATGGTTTTGTACCTGAAGGCGAACATGTTGCGGATTTTTTGGACAGCATCCGGCATTACGGCGCTATCCTGATGGGCAGGAATACATACGAAGTTGGCTTCAAACACGGCATGAAACCGGGAGACCCTGCATACGCCGACATCAATCCCGATATGAAAAACTACGTTTTTTCGCGCTCGGCAAACTTCGAGTCAAATGACAGGGTACAACTCGTCCGGCAAGATGAAATCGAATTTGTCAAAAACCTGAAAACGGAAACGGGCAAAGATATTTGGCTTTGCGGTGGTGGTGCTCTGGCAGGTTCGCTGCTGGAACACGAACTGATTGACGAACTTTTGATAAAGCACAACCCCGTCATATTTGGCAGTGGGATTCCGCTTTTCGGGGAAAGCAAGAAAAAATTTGGCTTAACTTTTTTAAATTCAAAGACTTACGATAGCGGCGTATTGCTGCTGCGGTACAATATCAATTATTGAGAACCAAACTTTCCAAAAGTTGCCAACTTGCGGAAGGTTCATTGACTACGGAACATGAAACTCACCTGCATCGCTGTTGACGACGAAAGTATGGCCCGCAAAATGCTGGAGGAAAACATCCGGCAGATTCCATTTTTGGAACTCGTGCAGACGTGCAAAAACGCGTTTGAGGCGATGGAGGTCCTGCAGACGACGAAGGTAGATTTGATGTTTCTCGACATACAAATGCCGGGAATGCTCGGCACCAAATTCCTCCAGAGCCTGCCCGAAAAACCGATGGTGATATTCGTGACGGCCTATTCCAACTACGCCGTCGAAAGTTATGACTTGGATGTTATTGATTATTTAATGAAACCCGTAAGCTTGGAACGTTTTACCAAAGCTGTGTTTAAAGCAATGGACGAACATCAAAAACGACAGGCACTCCATAATCCCGCTGCTCCGCCTTTGCAAACGAAAATGGTTGAAGGCCAACCAGATTTTTTCTTTGTAAACGTAGAATATTCACTTGTGAAAATCCAGACCAAAGACATCACACACATCGAGGGCATGAAAGATTATGTCAAAATCTACCTGTCCACGCTCAAAAGGCCCGTGCTCACCAAGTCCACGCTCAAAGGCATCGAAGAGCGGCTGCCACAGCAGGGCTTCATGCGCATCCACAAATCCTACATCGTCAACCTTTCCAAAATCGAGTCCATCCGCAATCGCGAAATCAAAATCGGCGACGCGGAAATTCCGGTTGGGGAAGGCAACGTGGAGGAATTGCTGAAGGCGCTGAACTACTCGAAGTAGCAACCGGGCGACACCGTTTATCCGCCTTGTCACGACTCCTATCGAAAAAAATACCTTGTATTCAATAATACCTTGTGTTTTGGAGTTATGCAGCGCGTTTAAACACTGTCGCTATGAGAACCTTCGAACAATTCTTCCTTTTCTGCTCCGGGGTGGACACCGCTTTTTTGGAAAAATGCCCTTCCGACAAAAACAAATACGTGGGCATCGGCGCCACCGTGTTTTTCACGGGCTTGCTCGCCTTTTTTTCGTCGGGCTACGCGCTCTACACCGTGTTTGAATCCTATTGGGCTTCCGTCGTGTTCGGGCTGGTATGGGGCCTGATGATTTTCAATCTTGACCGCTACATCGTGTTGAGTATGAAGAGTTACGGCAAATGGTGGCGCGATTTGTCAGTTGCCCTGCCGCGTGTGGTGCTGGCCGTTTTGCTGGCACTCGTTATTTCCAAGCCGCTGGAAATGAAGATTTTTGAAAAAGAAATCCAGTCCGAATTGGTGCAGATGGAGCAGGAAGTTTTCAAACAACAGGAAGACCGCGTGAAGCAGCGTTTTCAGACCCAAATAGAGGAACAACGCACCCAAATCGCCGCATTGAAATCCGAAATTGCCGATAAAACTGCCGCCCGCGACACTCTCGCCCGCATCGCTGTGCAAGAAGCCGACGGCACGGGCGGCTCGCGCCAGCGCAACCTCGGCCCCATCTATCGCGCCAAAAAAGACGAAGCCGAAAAAGCAGAGGCCGAACTGACCGCCCTGCTGGCTGCCAACTTGCCGCTCATTCAGGAAAAAGAACAATCCATCCAAACTTTAGAGTCCGGCATTCAGGCTGAAATCGCCGCGCTCGAACGCTCGCGCTACGACGGCCTCGCCGCCCGCATGGAAGCCCTCGCCCGCCTGACCGCAAAAAGCGAGGCCATTTTGCTCGCCAGCCTTTTTATCACCCTGCTGTTCATCGCTATCGAGACGGCGCCCATTTTGGTTAAACTGATTTCCTACCGCAGCCCTTACGATTATCTCCTCCACGAACACGAACAGGTGTTTGAAATGTCGAACCTTGAAAAAACGACCCTGCTTGCCAACTCCGTGAAGAACAAATTGAAGTTCGACACCGAGACGGGCACCTACCTTGTCGTGTCCAGAATCGCCGCCGAAAAGGCGCTGATTGATGCCAAGTTGAAAGAAAAATTGGAAGAATTGAAGACCCGGCCTTATGATTGGAAAGTCGGCGGGGTAGGGGAGTGAACGGGCGTTTTTGGGGCAACGGGGAGTTGCCAACTTCCCGAAATTTTCGCTATTATTTGTCATTTGCGATGAGCGCAGCTGTGCGAAAGCATGGCTCACTGCGCGTGCGCAGCATTTGCCGGCTTTCCTGAAATATGGTGTCGGGTGCAAATGGTTTTCCCGCGCAACCACTTCCCGCCGTTTCCCGTAAGGTTGTTTATTCCCAGAACGTATTGCTTCATCGAAGATTTAATTGCATCATACTTATGTCGCCCCGGCAGTTTTCCGCTTACACCAAAAAAATATCATGGACGTATCTTCCGGTCGCTTTTTTACTGGGGATTTTGTTTGCGTTCTCGTTGTTGTTCAGTGAATTGGATTTGCCTTTCAAGACGCTCAGTCTATCGAACCAGCCAAATCAAGAACAAAATGACTACACCCTTACCCGGCTCAAAGGGTTTGAGCATATCAGGCCGCTGCTGTCTGTGGAGCCGAAGTACGAGTCAAAAAAATATGGCGTTTTAAAAGGCAAACTCGCTGATTTGCTGGAAAATATGAAAATGGCGGGGACTATCAGCGAGGCATCCATTTATCTGAAAGAATTGGAACGCGGCGAGTGGATTTCGCTGAACGGCGAAGAGCGGTACCGCCCTGCGTCCTTGATGAAAATCCCGCTTTTGCTCTCCTATCTCCGAATGGCGGAGGCCACGCCGGGTTTGTTGACGCAAAAGTTGGTTTACAAAAAACCTGATTCCGTCAATATCAGCGCACAATTTTATGCTCCTCCCGCTGTCCAGCCGGGCAAGGAATATACGATTCACGAGTTGCTTTATTTCATGGCGGCGCACTCCGACAACAACGCCACTTGGCTGCTTGCCAGCAAATTCGATGCATCCGTCACGAAAAAGTTGTTCGATGATTTTGGTCTGCCCGAGCCTGTGGACGACGACGAGAAATTCACCCTGACTCCCAAAGAATGTTCGGTATTTTTCAACGCCATTTACAACGTGGCGTACCTCAGCCCGGAATATTCCGAATACGCCGCAGCGCTGCTGAGCAATTGCACTTTTCAGGAAGGGTTTGTAAAAGGATTTCCCAAAAATACCAAAATGTGGCACAAATTCGGGGAATGGCGGGGCGCTGGCCGCGACCACGAGTTGCACGAATCGGGCATCGTTTACATCCACGATAAACCTTACCTCCTCACCGTCATGACCAGGGGAAAGGATACCGACAAATTGGCCGAAGCGATACAGGCTATTTCCCAAAAAACCTACGAGTACGTTTCGCCATAAAATACGCCGGAACTTTCCCCGCCCGCCCGCCCGTTCCACCGCAACTTTTCCCGCGCCATTCCGTTCGGGCAGTTGATTTCGGAACATGAAAAATCCTTACCTCGCCATGCTCGCCATTGCCTGGAAGTACGCCCGCAACGAGCGGCGGCGCTACTTGCTGGTCTATACTATGTTCATGCTCAGCAACATAGCGATGGCAATGTACCCCATCATCTGGGGGCTATTTATCAATGCCGCCCAACGCGACGGCGCCGATGTGCTGAAAAGCGCGTGGATTTACGGCCTCGCCTATCTAGGTATTCGGTTTTTGGATTGGTGTTTTCACGGCCCGGCGCGGCTCATGGAGCGCGAATTGGCCTTCAACCTGAGCCGCAATTTTCTCCAAGAACTCTACCACAAAGCCCTGCACCTGCCCGTGCGCTGGCATCAGGACAACCACTCCGGCGCGACTATCAACCGCATCCGAAAAGCCTACGAGGCGCTGCGCGATTTTTTCCAAAACGGCTTCGAGTACCTCCACACCTTTTTCAAATTTGTGTTTTCGTTCGCCGCCATGATTTATTTCGCGCCGGTGTTCGGCGTCGTGGCGGTGCTCATGGGTTTCGTGGTCGTTTTTATTATCCTGAAATTTGACAAACCCTACATCGCCACACAAACGGAGGTGAACGAGCGCGAAAACGTCGTTTCTTCCACGCTTTTCGACAGCCTTTCCAACATCATCACCGTCATCACGCTCCGTTTGGAAAAACGCATGGAGTCGGGTTTGATGAAAAAAGTGCTCGACGTATTGCCGCCGTTCAAACGCAACGTGGCCGTGAACGAGTGGAAATGGTTTGTCACCGATATGCTCGTCGGCCTCATTTACGCCGTCATCCTCGTCGGCTATGTATGGCAAAACTGGACGCCCGGCGAAGTTTTCCTGCTCGGCGGGCTGGTGATGTTGGTCGGCTACGTCGAGCGTTTCACGAGCGTTTTTCACAATGTCGCCTACCTCTACACCGATGTCGTGAAACACCACACCGATGTGCAACAGGCCTACGCCGTCCTCAATGCTTACGACGAACACCACCTACCGGAGAGCGACCACCAGCTGCCCGAAAACTGGCAAGTCATTGAGATTCACAACTTAAATTTCTCTCACCGCGGCTACGACGAGGCGATTTTGCCCGATTCGACTCGTAAATTTGTTGGCCTGAAAAATGTCAACCTGCGGCTCCAGCGTGGCAAACGCATCGCGCTCGTGGGCGAAAGCGGGAGTGGGAAAAGCACCATCCTCACCTTATTGCGCGGCCTATATCCTGCCGAGCCGAGCGTGAAGGTTTCAATAGATGGCAAGCTGCAAGACGGCCTTGACATCATCACGGGCGACGTGACTTTGTTTCCGCAGGAGCCGGAGATTTTTGAAAATACCATCGAGTACAACATCACGCTCGGCCTGCCTTTCGAGCCGGCGGAATTGGACGCGATTTGCCAGACCGTCCATTTTTCGGAAGTCATCGAACAATTGCCCAAAGGCCTGCAAAGCAGCATCATGGAAAAAGGTGTGAATCTCTCCGGTGGCCAGAAACAACGGCTGGCGCTGGCGCGGGGCGTGTTCGCGGCCAAAGACAGCGACCTCATCCTGCTCGACGAACCCACCAGTAGCGTGGACCCGAAAACCGAAATGCGCATCTACGACCGGATGTTCGCGGCGTTTTCAGACAAAGTTGTGGTGTCGGCGCTGCACCGGCTGTATTTGTTGCCGATGTTCGACTACATCTACGTCCTCGACAAAGGCGAGGTGGCCGACGAAGGCACGCTGGAAGATTTGCTGGAACGGAGCGCGGCGTTCAGGGAGTTGTGGAAGCATCAGGAGGAGGTGGGGGTGTGATGCTCTTCCCTTTTTTTGCTGTTGGCGGGAGCCAACAACAGCAAAAAGCCGTCTGAAATCTGGGTTGGAGTGCTATTTGTTGGCATTGGTCGGCCTTTCATCAAATACTGTCGTTTTACCAGAAAACAACCTTCTTCGCTCACCTAAATAAGTAACATCCACATCGCAAGAATAAGATGCAATATTACCTCTTACTAATTTTTCCTTTGGAACTCTTGGGTCATTGGGATGGTAAATATGACTTCCAAAACATTGATAGCCCGATCTTGTAATATCGGCAATTGATGTAAAGGACTCAAAACTCCATTTTACACTATCCTTTGTAATAATCCGATGATAAACCATAAATCCACTGGCTTCTGCTGAAAACAACTTACTAAGACTATCCAGTCCCTCATTGACACAAATTGAAATGCGGTTCGGGTAATCAATGACAATTGGATTACCTACCCTTTTCTCTTTTCGTTTTGTTATTTCTCCAAAATGAGCCGATTCAAAAGCAATTCCTTTAGGCACTTTTTCCATTTGATCATCTATGGATACACATCCGAAAATCATAATAATTGCAGATAAAAGTAAAATTCTATACATAATGAAAAGGTTAAAAAAGACTCAAAAAGATAAAGCTTTCCTGCCGTTGTCGTGCGTCCTGCCGATAGCAGTAAAAAAATCTTTTTGCCTTTGTTGTCGTGTTCAACAGTTATATTTTTACAGCCATTCTTTTGCCGTTGTTGTGCGTCCTCGCCAACAACGAACGGCGGAGTGAGTGAACCAAAGTGACCCCATGAATATCCGCTCAGCCTTGTCCGACTTCAATTCCTTAAATTCCCCCTCGGATTCTTGCCATTCTTCTCTTTATACCTGTTGATATACTCGCTTTCGAGGTGTTTTGCTACTTTCCTGCCGGGAATGTCTCGAACAATCACCCGCGCAAAAAACCTCGGCCAGTTGTCTATCAGGTTGGCGAAACGCAACTGTATCCGCATCCTTTTCGACATCCCGTCTTTCGCGTTGATGGGGCCACTACTGATGCCGTATTTGAAGACATCGTAGTCAACCTTGTCCACTATCTCGTAAAGATGATGGGGTTCTTCGTTGTCGCCTGCATTTTTGTGCGCCATGATTCGTCAGGTCTGTTGCCAGCCGGATTTGTTGCTTCGGGTCTCGTAGTTGTAAGTCGGCACATAGTTGAACGGAATGCCCATTTTCATTTCAAACGCTTCGTCGGCCAAGTACAACAATGGCTCAAAAACGATGTCGCTGGGCATCTGAGTCGGGTCGTTCAGCACCTTTTCGTAGTAGTCTTTTCCTTCTGCAATCACTGCGCAACGTGCGTAGAGAAAATCGTCTGCCGATATGAAGTTGTCAGGTTCATCGGCAGCGTAAGCAGCAGCATGAGCCTTTGTGTCTAAGTGATAAAGTTTCTCCGAGAGTTTATCGGCAAAAAGATAAATGCTTGACAGCGGCATTTTTGCCAGCATTTTCACGACAGGGCTGATTTTGGCTTCAGCAGTTTTTTTTGACCAATCAATCTTGTCAATGACCTGCCAAAAATCCGCTTCGGAAAACAAATTGTCTGCGGGCGTTTTGTCTTGCAGCCGGATTTCGATATTGGCGGTCTTGCCAAATTTTTGCTTCAAATCGTTGATAAACTGGCTGCTCAGGTCGTTTAAGTTGACGTTCAGTACTGTTGTCATATCAAATTATTTTCGGTGTTGCAAAGTTAGGGAAAAAAGTATGAAAACGTTCGCCTCCCCGGCCTCCACAGCCCCCCCCGAAAACCCGTTGCTGTCGTGCCCGGGGTTGTTTTCTGCGCCTCGGGTGTTTCCGTTGGAAATATTTTTGCCGTTGTTGACATTCCGCCGACAACAAACGGCGGAGTGAGCGACCCGACTCAACGCACAAAACACAGCATCACCTCCCCACCCTCCACATCACCCCCACCGAAAACCCGTTGCTGTCGTGCCCGGGGTTGTTTTCTGCGCCCCAGGTGTTCCCGTTGGACACGTGGACGTGCTGGATGCCGACCTGCAGCGAGAGTGATGGGTTCAGGTTGAATTCCGCACCGACCCCGTATTTGGGCGAGCCGTTGAGGTGCGTCCCCGTGCGGTAATCGCCGAAGAAACCCGAAGGCTGCGGGAATTTTTCCACAAAGGCGATGACGCCCGCGCCACTTTCAAAGTAGAGCCTGAATTTCTCGCGGTGAACCGGGTAAAACCGCACGAACGGTCGCAGCCCGAATCCCCAGGTGTTGTTCACGGCATCGCTGACGTGGTAAGTCGTGAATTCCCCGCCCAGCGCGAGCCATTTTCTGGCGTGAAAGAGCAGACCGACATTGTTTTGATACACCGTCGTTTGGCTGCCATAGTAGCCCCACGACACCCCGAATTGGTCGTACCACGAGTATTTGTTGACAATGGAAGTGTCTTTGTCCGTCAACAGTAGGCAGGCGGTGGCGGCGAGCGCCGGTAGAATGATGCCAGCGGAAGTGTGCAGGTTCAGGGGCTGAAAACTGAGCGGATTTTGGTGCCATTTGGTGAACGGCGGGTATTCGCCGAATTGACCAAACGAAGGCTGGGCAAACGCCAGCAAGGCGAGGAAAAGGAGTTTTTGTTTCATAATGCCGCATGAACGACACAGGGAAAAAAATCGCTGGCTTTGACTTTCAAATTTTTTTTCAACCTTATTTCAGGGCAAATCACCATTGTCGCTGCAACTCCTTACCGCCACACCATTCCCGCCAATCTTTCCACTCCCGCCCCGTTGCGCAGCAGCACCTGATACACGCCGGGCGGTGTTTTTTTTAAACCTTTAATGGTTATGGTGGAAATGGAATTTTGGACAATCGAAAACGAAACACCTGCCATTTTTTGTCCGAGTGCATTTCGCAATTCCATATTGTCACCCGAGCCGAATAGGTCGCTGAAATACAAGAAGTTAAGTTCGCCATCTGCCCGGTCGAACGCAAAAAAATGTTCGGGCTTTCCGCCGGGCGCATAAGGCAAGAAACCGCCCAAATCCAACCAAGCCGTAGTCAAGTCCGGCAGGCCATAGCCGCGCTCGTTGTCGGGTTTTTCGGCTTGGTCAGCGGCCGCAAAAACGGCATCCAATATTTCTGCCGCCGTTTTTTCAGGATGGGCGCTCCACAAGGCAGCTAGCCCTCCGACCAACATGGGCGAAGCCAGCGAAGTGCCGCTCGAAAGGCCGAGTTGAGTGCCAAGCCCACCGGCGGTCACCACTTGCTCGCCGGGTGCCACGAGGTCAGGTTTGACACGGCCATCGGGCGTGGGGCCGAAGGAACTGAACGAAGCCCGCAGCCCATCGAAATCCACCGCGCCCACCGCAATCAGCCCCGGCGCATCGGCAGGCACACCGATATAATGCCAAGCATCATTGCCTTCGTTGCCCGCGCTGTTGCACACAATCATGCCTTTGGTGGCTGCGATTGCTGCTCCCCGCGAAGCAATCGCCGTGCGTCCATCGAGCCTTAAATAATTGTGGTTCAGCGAAGTGTCGTTGAAATGGGTGTAGCCCAAAGATGCATTGATGAGATCTACGCCGATGCTGTCAGCCCATTCTGCCCCGGCAATCCAGTTGGCTTCTTCCACCGGGTATTCGCCCGCCGTATCTTCCGTTTTCAACAAAAAATATGTCGCGTCGGGTGCGCCGCCGACGAAGTAACCGGGCAGGTTGCCGGCCATGACAGAGAGGACGGAGGTGCCGTGTTGTGCCCCCTCGTACACCGCGCCGTCGCGCTCCACAAAATCCCAGCCGGGGAAAAGCCGGCTTTTTAAGGCCACGCTATCGAAAAATGAGAGGGTGTCCACATTTGTGAAGCCGCCGTCCATCACCGCCACCCAGATGCCGTCGCCCCGATGCCCCGCCAAGTGCAAGGGTTGCAGGTTGAGCAAACTGTTTTGAAGGCCAGTGTAACCGAATTTGCCCCCGCCTTCTGGTTTTGGGTAGCCATTTATCGGTGTGCGTTTTTTGGCGCGGCGGTTGGGCGGATTTTTTGCCGGGATATGCCGCCCGATGTATTTCACGGCTTTCACGAAAGGCAAATTTCTCAGCGGGGCCACCGATGCTGAATCGGCCAACACGGTAGCGGCATTGAGCCAACGGGAGGTGGTGTGCAATTTCACGCCCTTGATTTTCAGCGCGTTGACGTACTTGGGGTTGACGGGCAAATCATTTTCCACGACGGCGATACCGGCGCGGGCGCGGCGGTCGAGGGCGCGGGCGGAGAGGAACTCCGCCGGGCGACAGGTGCAATATGGCGAGTTGTTTTTGTCGGAAAATTCAACCCAATATTTGTTGAGTTTGGGTGTTTGTGCGGAAAGAAGGAGGGGGAAGAACAAAAAAGAGGAAAGCAGGATGGGAAACCGGAGTTTTTGCATAGCCGAGTTTTTTTGTTGGAAGGGGATAAAAAAACGCCTTGTATTCGCTTGAATAACAAGGCGTTTAAGAAATTTGTTGTAGTCTGTGCGCGACGTAAACAGCGTTTTGACTCAGATTTTAACCACCTTGGCCCGACCAACTGATACCCCATCGCGTCGTAGAACCAGTTCATAAATGCCAGGCGCCAGATTAGCGACTGGAATTGAAACGCCATTTTCGGCCGCACTCTTTTCTACTGTCTGATCAAGTACGGAATTTCCTTGCACGTTTATCAGACTTAATTGATAAGTTGCCCCTGCATCGGTTGTGAAATGCACATACAGCGTATTTTGAACTGGGTTCGGATACGCCCAAAGCGACTCATCAAATGATGGTGTAAAAGTGGCGACGGGAGGGGGCAATGCTTTGTACTGAACACCGGTTACCATGTTTTGTGCAGTATTGAGCCTGCATATAGCAATGGCTTCCTTGGACACATCATTCAGAAAATGAAAGGTCGTTATCGTATCCGTCCCCAGTGGGAGTAGCTGTTGACCGCCGATGGTCGAAATATCTATCCACCCGAGCGGTGCTACCTTTACATCCACTGCGGTTGACTTGTACTCTGTTCGTTTCTTCCGCAGCACATCAAAAGTGCCGCCGGGGATGGTCATCGTGCCGTAAGCATCGACCGCACTAACCCGCTGATATGTAACCCGGATACGGAAAGAATCTGCAGTAGGAACCAGATTCAATAAAATGGGCGGCGCAATCGGTGCATCGAAAGCAGATAATACATTGGAAGTACTTTGGCGGAGATCAAAGAAGTTGACCGGGGCCCAGGATTCTTCCAGATTCGGCACCTTGTCAAACAATAAATTCAGGCCCAAGCCGAGTTCGTCCAGACCAAAATAGCCCATGTCGAGAACTTGGGTGCCGGTGACCTGCAAATAAACTTGCGAAGCGGAGTTTAGCGGATTGTACAGGATACTTGCACCAGGAAATGAACCGCTGGCTGTTCCCGTGGCCGGGTTTTTCATAACCTGATTCCAGGCTTGAGCCGGCTGCAGGCCACTCAGATCCCATTGCTGACCGCCGCCGGGCGGGGTGAATATCTGATTGATAGCCCCGGCTTGGTTGCCAAAAATATAATGAAGTGTGTCGCCCACCACGGGAAAAACCGAATTGGTGATGGTAATCTGAGCCGTTACCTGATGGGTAAGACCCAGTAGCAGGAGGTAAAAAAGTAACAGTTGTTTCATAGTTGCATTTTGACAAGGAACTTACGCAATATTGCGCTGCGGGGCCGGCAATCGGTGGGGAATTCAATCTGCCAAACAAAGATATGCTATGGTAAACAAAATATCTCTTTGAAACGGGCAAGGGTGGAGTTGTCCACCAACTTTCCAAATTGCTTCACGCTTCAATTTTCCCCCCTCGTTTTGTTTTTCCTTATTTCGAAAATAAAAAACAAAAAAGTCCTTGCAAGTTGAACACTTACAAGGACTTGTGTTTGAATGAGTTGTAGCCCGTACGGGAATCGAACCCGTGTTACAAGAATGAAAATCTTGCGTCCTAACCCCTAGACGAACGGGCCTTTTGTTAAAAGCGGGGCAAAGGTAGCCGCTTCATTTTTATTCTACCAAAACTTTTTCATTTTTTTCTTGCCCCGCCTCCGTAATTTTTCAATCAGCAAGTTTGATGTAGTACTGGTGCCAGTTGGTGGTGTCAATATTTGGAAATTCGATGACATCAATTTGGTAATATCCCGGTTCCAATTATTTGAATTCCACTCCGGTATCGCAGAATAACCCCGACAGCGCTATAAAATCGGCATCGCCTTTTTTGCCAAACAAAGCGCCCATCGGCAAGCGGTCGCCGACTTCAAAATAATCAAATAGGACGTAATCCGTCGTGCCTCCTGCTGGTATTGACCCAATGTCGGTGACGTGATTGTCGCTGAATTCCATCCGAGCATCTGTGATGTCATCCGATAAAGTGTTCTGGAAACGCACCATTATATCCTCATTTTTTTCAGAACAGGAGGCGATAAAAAGCGCGACAAAGGCGAGGAAAGCAAATTGTATTTTTTTCATGTTGAAGAAAGTTTGATTTCCCCGACAGACTGCCTCTTCGATAAAAAAGGTTGGGTGTATCAGAAACGGTAACGATTTAATAACGCTGTCGCCCGTTTCTGAACGTCCGGGTCAACCTCCAATTCCGGCGCGTGGTGTGGCTTTTTCCGCGCATCTATCACCACCGGCCCCCGGCACCCCCAATGCTTGAATTCGGTGAACGACCGAACGCCATACACGTCGTGGCTGGGGTTGGCGCGGGTGAAGGCGACCCATAAAAAGTTGTTCAGCGTCGCTGCTGTAAATTGGCTGTCGTCCACCATGAGGACGAGCGGGATGTATTGAAAATCAAAACGTTCGAGCCAACGGGTTAAACTTTCCGCTTGCTCGCGGGCGAGTTTTTCAAATTCAAACTTGGGCGATTTTACCGCCAAAATACCCGGCTGGCAAAAATGCGGCGCACCAAAACCGGAAGGTAAGTTGAAATCTTTGGGCAGTTCTGTTTTCAACGCACGCCGCTTGTCGCCCCGGCAGGCGACGACGACTTTGGAGCCTTCGTTCCAGCCCGTGCCGGAGTAGTCGAGCGTGTCAATCGTGGTGCGCGTTTGGAAATGCAAATCGCGTGTCCAGTCCACCCGTTCGAGGACGTGTTGGAAGAAATGCGCGATGTCGTGGGTGTCCAAATTCGGGTCGTCGTCGGCAGCGGCAATGAAGAGAAACTTTGCCAAAGAGGTTTGTCCAGAACCCAAAATCCGGTTGGCGATGGTCAATATTTCTTCCGGTTTTCGCTCGCGGAACGGCATATATCGCTCATTTCCAATGGCTAAAAGCAGCGGGTGGACCCCCGACGCATCCACTGCATGGATTTCTTTGAGACCCGGAAATTCCTGCGATGCAAGCGGTGCCACCAATTCGTGGATGAGCCAACCAAAACTGCTGTCTTCCATCGGCGGGCGACCGACAACGCTGAAATGCCAGAGTGGGTCTTTTCGGTGATAAACTTTGTGGACGCGCATCACCGGAAAATCGTGCGCGAGCGAATAGTATCCCAAATGGTCGCCAAACGGGCCTTCTGGTTTTTTTACATTTTTCAAAATCTCGCCCGTGATGACAAAATCAGCGTCGCTGCTCAAAAAATGCCCGTCGCGGCGGGTGTATCGAAAACGCCGGTTGGCCAACATCCCCGCGAAAGTCAACTCGCTCAAACCCTCCGGCAGCGGCATGATGGCCGAGAACGCATGGCTCGGCGGCCCACCCACAAAAATGCTGCACAGGAATGGCTGTTCGCGCTGGTTGTATTTGGTGTGATGCACCCCAATGCCCCGATGGAGTTGGTAGTGCAGGCCAATTTCTTCATTCTGAACGTACTCGTTTCCAGAGAGTTGGATGCGGTACATCCCCAAGTTAGACTGCATCACGTTGCCAGGCGCATCGGGGTCTTCAGTGTAAACTTGGGGCATGGTGATGAACGCGCCGCCATCCATCTGCCAACTTTTTATTTGGGGGAGTTTGTCAATGGTCGTAGTGCCATAAGTGACGGGCGCGCCGAGCCAACTCCGCATCGGCAAGGCCGACAAAGCGGTGAACGGCGCACCGAGATAACGCCCCGGTTTTTTCAAAAAATTGGTCGGGTCTTTTTTCAGTTCGATGACGCGCTTCACGCGGTCGAGGGTGTGGCGAAACAAAAATTCTGTTTGTTTGAAAGTGCCGTAAATATTGCTGACGGCTTGGAATGGGCTGCCTTTCACGCGCTCGAACAGAATAGCAGGGCCTTGGCGTTCAAAGACTTGCCGGTGTATTTCGGCGATTTCCAAGTTGGGGTCAACTTCTTCTTGGATGCGCAGCAACATTCCGTGTCGTTCCAAATCGCGCACGGCGTCGCGCAGACTTCGGTAGGCCATAAATTATTGGATTTGGATTTTTCAGGCACAACCTGAAAAGGCAAAAGTCGGGATTCGACTTCACTCTTTGATATATGCGAGTTTAGCCGTCTGGTATTTTGGCTCTTTCAGTATCGTGCGCATACTTTTGATGGTTTCGCGCGGGCCCACGTCAATGGCCATATTGACCAACCAATCGGGTATGCTACCTCCCGGGTCGGCGTAAATGTAGTATTCCACATATAGCCAGCCGCCGGCACCGGGCACCAAAGTCCATTTGGTGGTGGTGGTTTTCATGCGCACAACGTCTTTGTTTTCAGGGAGATAGTCGTACTTGGACCAACTTGTGGAAGTGACACGGCGCGTCACGGAGTCCTGCTCCAACTTCGTTTGCACGATGACATCGCGGTCGCTCAGCGGCCACGGGAAATCAATTTTAGAATAATAGTAAAAGTCTTGGTCGTTGACTTTTTTCAACATTTTGGTCTCGGAGATTTTGTAGCCCCACTTGGTGTAGTTTTCTACTTCGCTGAACAATTGAATCACGCCCGACAAAGACGTTTTCAAAGAAGTGACCAATTTGATTTCGTGCACATCGGAGGTTTTTTTGTAATAAACCTTGACGCCGTCTTTTTCATTTTTAAACGCCCAGCCGTCGGATTTTTTTTGTGCAAACAAAGGAATTTTGAAAAGAATGGCAATAGCCAAAGAGATGGTAAAAGCAGTTTTGCGCATAAGTTTTGTGTTCAGAATAACAGCCAATAGTGTGTAACAGCATTGACCCAGTAAAAACGTACAGGGTGGCAACTTGTTCCCAGAATCTGTCAGAATTCCTTGATGCGCCATGTGCCAAAATATCTCGTATATTAACGACGAAAACTCATTTTAAAATGTACGCTTTGGGGGCGTGTATTACATTTGGGGCTCTAAAACAAATTCACACTTATGAAAATCTCTCGACTCCTCTTAGCCATCTGCTTTATGGCAACGGCTACTCACCTTTGGGCACAATGCCCGCCCGGCCAAAACGAACTTCGCCTCGAAATCCAGCCAGACGAATATTGGTATGAAGTTTCTTGGGCAGTCACCAACCAGACAGGCTCGACCGTTTTTTTCTCCGGTGCTTGCTTCAATGAAAATTACGCCACTTACGAATATTGTGTCCCCGACAATGTTTGCACGGTCTTTCGCATCGCCGACAGCTATGGCGACGGCATGGTACCCGATGGCTTTTATCGGCTGTATCTCAACGATGAACTCATTTATGAAAATATCGGCGGCAACTACGGCACGGGCGAGAATGTCTATGTAGGCTGCCCGCAAGGAACGCATTGCGGCAATCCTTTTGTGCTTGACACCGGTTCGTTCAGCACGCCCACCGCCGACGAAACTTGGTACAGTTTCGTCCCCGCCGACACCGGTACTTACCAACTCAGCACTTGTTTTTCGGAAAATACCTGCCCGACAAAAATTTGGGTGTACGACCAATGCCAGGGCATCACCATCACCAATAACCAAACGGGCGCTATCTTTTATGCCGATGGCGGTTGTGACGATGGCGCATTGGCCACGCTCCATTTGGCCGGGGGCAAGGAATATTTTGTTCGCCTCCGATATGCTACTGTCGGTTGCGGCACCAATCCCATTCATTTCGCGCTCACGTATGCCGGCCCGGTGGTGGGCTGCACTGACCCGCTGGCTTGCAATTTCAATCCGCTCGCCACGGTGAGCGCCGATTGTATTTATCCCGGCGACCCGGCTTGTCCCGATGGCCCCGACCTCGTGGTGCTGGAGGATATACTTCGGTTCACCATGGAAAGTGACGCCATTGCTAACCCTGATGTCTGCGCAGTGGAAGAGGGCTGTTTGCGCGGGTTGGGCACGAGGTACATCATCCGTTTCACGACCCACATCAAAAACATTGGCAATCAAGATTATTACATCGGCCAAACACCGAGCAGCCCATCTTCGCCGAGCGACCAGTTCGTGTGGGATCCATGCCACAACCATTGGCATTATCGGGGCTATGCCGAATATGTGATTTTTGACGCTGCTGGCAATCTCGTTCCCATCGGCTCCAAAAACGGCTTTTGCGTACTTGACTTGGAATGTTCCGATGGCGGTTTTGGGAATTACACCTGCGACAACATGGGCATCAGTGCGGGTTGCGGCGATATTTACGATTCTTATTTGCCGTGCCAATGGATTGATATTACGGATTTGCCGGCTGGGGCATACACCATGGTCGTGCGTGTCAATTGGGACAAAAGCCCTGACAAAGTGGGGCGCGTCGAAAAGGACTATAACAACAACTGGGCGCAGGCTTGCTTCATACTGGAATACGATAATGACAATGTGCCGGAAATCACGTTCAACGACGACTGCCCGCAATATACCGATTGCTTAGGCGTGCCTTTTGGCGACGCTCAGGCAGACTGCAACGGCGTGTGCAATGGCCCGGCTTTGCTCGGCGATATAAATCTGGACACTTTGCGCAATGCCGAAGATGTGCAAGAGTATTTGGCCGCGGCGTTGTCTGATGGTGCAAATGCCAGCCAGTGTACCGACCTGTTTAGTGACGGCAAATTTGACGTGTTCGATGCCGCGCTGCTCCAAGAATGTAACCTCTATGCCAATGACCCGCAACATTGGGGGCAGAGCTTTCCCTGCCAATTCCCGTCGGGCTACGAAAACACAAAAGACATCGTGTATCTGCTGCCCGGAGCGTTGGACACTGTGGCGAAAACGTTTGATATTCAAATCGTTAACCCGTACAACAAAGTATTGGGTTACGAATTTTCGGTGAGCGGGCTCCAAATTAGTTCGGTTGAAAACCTGTCGGCAGACTTCGACGGAGCGATTCAATTCGATGCCACTGGCGAAATAATCGCTCTTTCGGCCACAGAATCTCCCGTCAAAAAGAACATCCTGCCGGCCAATTTCCTGCGCGTCCATTATTCCGCGCTGACGGCCTCGCAAGTCTGCGTTTCGGCTATCACGGCTATTGTCAATGACAAATACGAGCGCAGCAGCGCCTTGCTCGCCGACCCGAATTGTGTCAGCACAGGCACCTCCGCGGCGGGCGAGCCGGGCAAAACATCTTTCGCGGTATTTGTGCAGCCCAATCCTTTCCACGAGAGCACGACTATATTTTTTGAAAATCAGGACACCGAACCCGTGACGGTGACTTTGACCGACATGACTGGGCGCGTGGTGCGCACATTCAATGGTGTTCGCACGGAGTCAGTTACGTTCGAGCGGGGCAGTCTGCCGGACGGAACTTATTTCTTCACGGTGAATACTGCCAGAGGAAGTGTGAGCGGGAAAATTGTGGCGCAATAACCACATTGCCAGGCTAAATACTTTTTGTCATTTTGTAAAAATCTGTTGCATCTCCGAGCGTTCTTTGCGATAAACGTAGGTCTGGCAGGTTTTTACAAAATGACAAACTTGACTAAAATTCAATTTCTCAAAAACTCGGCCACCGCCGCTGCCCATGCCGGTTTGTCGTTGAGGCTTTCTACCAAATCCAGTTGCTCGCCGCCCCATTTGAGGAAATCCTCGCGGTACTCTTCGCCGATTTCGACGACCGTCTCCAAACAATCTGCCGTGAAGGCTGGGCAAAATACGAGCAGTCGTTTTGCGCCGGATTTTGCCAATTCCTCGATTGTCCGCACCGTGTAAGGTTGCGTCCACGGGTCGCGCCCGAGGCGGCTTTGAAAGCAGACCGTGTATTGTTCGGGTTTCAAATTCAATTGATTGGCGATGGCTTTTGTAGTGGCGTAGCATTGTGCCGAGTAGCAAAATTGGTTGGTCGGCGTGAGCGTATGGCAGCAATCGGCTTTTTGCAAGCAATGGTTAAACGCGTCGCCTTTGCGCAACTGTCGCTGCGGCAGGCCGTGGTAACTGAACAGGATGTGGTCGTATTTCGCGAGGTCGTATTTCAGGGCGTTTTTCACGAACAAGTCAATCATCGGCTCCCAAGACTCGTATTTACTGACAAATTCCAACGCTGGGATAATTTGTTGCTTCGTCAAAACGCGCATCACTTCCTCGTGAACTGACCCGGTCGTCGCGCTGGCATATTGCGGAAAGAGGGTAAACACTTTGATTTTCGACACTTTGGCCTGCATCAATTTTTCGATGGCCGACTCGATGGACGGACTTTGGTAGCGCATGGCGAGTTCGACAACGTATTCTGCGCCAAGCAGTTGGCGAACCTGTTCCACCAATCTTTCCCCATAAAATTTCAATGGCGAGCCGTTTTCTGTCCAAACTTCCTGATAGGCTTTGGCCGATTTGCCCGAGCGGAACGGCGCGATGATGCCGCGCACCAGCAGGTTGCGGGCGATTGGATTGATGTCAATCACGCGCGGGTCGAGCAGGAATTGTTTGAGATAGCGGTACACCGCCGGGCGCGTGGGCGCGTCGGGAGTGCCGAGGTTGACGATGAGGATGCCAGTCATGCGGTCGAGTGATGAGTTCGGGTTGATTGGTTGAATTGAGGGCTGTAACTTGTTTGGCGAGGCAATGTTCTAAAAAAGGTTATTTTTGTGCATCAAAATCACCCGACATTATGACTGCTCTTTTGTCCCGTCGAAAAGAAATCACATTGGAAGACCTGGCTCTGCACTATGGCCCGGTAGAGTTGCAGCGCCCATTGAGCAAAGAAGAGTTCACGGCGCTGGCGGAACGCTACCCTGACTTGGGCATGGAGCGGGAAACGAATGGAACTGTTACTATTGTGTCACCAGTCAAAAAAGGCTCCGGCAACCGCGAGTTCAAACTTAGCGGCCTTTTTTATGTTTGGTTCGCCCAAACAAATTTGGGAGAGTTCTTTAGCCCTTCTACGGGCTTTGCTTTGCCAAGCGGTGCTACAAAATCGCCCGACATCGCCTGGGTTTCTCCTGAAAACTTGGCAAAAAATCCCGGTGGCGACGAGGATTTTGTCAAAATCGTCCCCGACTTCGTCGCAGAAGTGCGCTCCGGCACCGACCGCCTGAAAAAACTCCAAAGCAAAATGACCGATACCTGGATGGCGAATGGCGTTCGTTTGGCTTGGTTGATTGACCCTTACGAGGAGAAAGTTTATATCTATCGCGCCGGACAAGAGCCGGAAGTCGTGGAAGGTTTTTCAGGGAAAAAATTGTCGGGCGAGGATGTGCTTCCGGGATTTGAATTGCCATTGGAAACGATGCAGCGCAAAGTGTAACGCCAAGAAAATGCGCACGTTACGCCTGTGCCATATCAAATTGCAACCGCGCCAAACTTGAATAAACCCCGTCCTCTACAGCCGACAACTCCTCGTGCGTCCCTTGCTCCACGATGCGGCCATTTTCCAAAACATAAATGCAATCCACGTCCCGAATCGTCGCCAGCCGGTGCGCGATGATGATGCTCGTGCGGCCTTCCATCAAATTGTGGAGGGCATCCTGTACCACTTTTTCGGATTCGGCATCGAGCGAAGAAGTTGCCTCATCGAGCAAAAGAATGGAAGGATTGCGCAGAATGGCACGGGCGATGGCGATGCGCTGGCGTTGGCCACCGGAGAGTTTGATGCCGCGCTCGCCGACGACGGTTTCCAATTTCTCGGGAAATTTTGAAATGAAATCCCAAGCGTGTGCCTGGCGGGCCGCGGCGAAGATTTCTTCTTCTGTCGCGTCAGGTTTTCCGTACAAAATATTTTCCCGAATCGTGCCGCCAAAAAGGATAACTTCCTGAGGCACAATGGCGAAATTGTTGCGGTACGATTCGAGGTCGTAGTCGTAAATACTTTTTCCGTCCGCGAAAATTTGGCCCGAACCCGGAAAGTGAAATTGCAACAACAGCTGCATAATGGTGGATTTTCCCGCGCCGCTTTGCCCCACAAGCGCCACTTTTTGCCCGGCGGGTATTTCCAAACTAACACCTTTCAGCACTTCTACGTCGGCGCGGGTCGGGTAGGAAAAATGCACATTTTCAAAAGAAACATTGCCGCGCAAACGGCCTGCGTTTACGTTGCCGCGCGGGCGATCTTCGGCTTCGGTCGGCGATTTCAGGATTTCGCGGACGCGCTCGGTAGCACCCACTGCGCCCACAAGTTCTGTGTAAAAATTGCCCAAACTGGCGATGCTGCCACCGATAATGGCTGTGTAAGTCACAAAAGCGATGAGGTCGCCGGCAGTTATTTGCCCCGTCTGCACCATGTGCATCCCGTAGCCAATGACGAAAAACAGCGCCCCAAACAGCATGGTGATGATGAATACGGCAAACACTGCCCGGCCTTTGGCATAACGCATGGACACGCCCACGACCGAAGAATTGGAGCGCGTATATCGCTGACTTTCAAAAAGTTCGTTCGTAAAAGCCTTCACGGCATGGATGCTTTGCAAAGTCTCGTCGAGGATGGTATTCGTCTCGGCCAGTTTGTTCTGGCGCTCTTTGGAGAGTTTGCGCACCCAGCGCCCGAAGAACATCGCGCCGATGACGATGACGGGAAATGTCGCCAGCATCACGAACGCGAGCCGGTGCGACATCCACCACAGCACCCCGATGCCGCCGACGAGGATGATGATTTGGCGCAAAAATTCGGCGAGGATGAAATAGAAGGTGTTGTAAAGTTTTTCCACGTCGTTGGTCAGGCGGCTGACGAGTTCGCCGACGCGGCTTTTTTCGAAGAAAACAATGGGCAGCGAAATGAGCCTTTTGTAGAGTGCCACGCGGATGTCGGCAGTGCCTTTTTCGCTGACTTGGGCGAACATCATCACCCGCAAATACGACACAACGCCTTGAAAGACAAGGATTGCGATGAGCCAGCCGCCGATTTGGCGCAGGTCAATATTTTCGGTGACTTTGCCTTGCGCCACGTCGAGCATTTGCCCGATGATTTTTGGAAAAATCAAAAAAACCGTGCTGCCGAGAAACAGCAGGAACAGCCCAAAAATGAACTGCACCTTGTATGGGCGGATGTACTCAAAAATCTTGATGGCCTCGCGCAGACTCTCGCGGGTGAGTTTGGGGCGGGCGGATTCGTTCTTCTCCATGGTGGCGCAAAATTCGGGAGGGAAACTGAAAACGCGGCGAAAAGTTGCTGCTGGGTGGAGAATTTGACGGTTCGATGAACATTGAAGATTTCATGGCAAAATCCCTATCCTTTCAAAACCACCCCCCGAAACATCCTCCCGTCCTGTTCCGCCAAAACAACATAAGCCCCTGACGGCCAATCGCGTACGGTCAGTTGCAACATTCCGTTAGTCGCAGCCGAGCGCATCTCGGAAAAAACCTGTCGCCCCGTCACATCCCAGACTGAAATATTCCAAGTGCCGGTCGCGACATCCGCCGGGAACGCCAGCGTTACCTCCTCGCTCGCAGGTTGCGGATAAACGAGCAGCGCATTGTCCATTTTTTTGCCCGGCATTTCGGCGGAAACGGGTAAAGACAACTCAACGCAGTAATCCTCCACCTGACCAAATTCAAAAGTCTCACATGGCGTGGGGGGGAAGTTGCTCACACCTTTATACTTCATCATCACTCGCATTCGGGTCAGGCCGAGGGACTGGAAATCCGGCACGGCGAGTTGACCGTACATCGGGCTGTCGCTGGCCCAGCCGGGGTCGAAAGCCAATTCGCCGTCATCGTCGAAGTCGCCGTCCATGTTGAAATCTATGAAGATTCTGAAATGCTCTTTGTAGGACTGCCCGCTAAAGCCCGGCGTAACTGTCACATCCAAAGGTGTTTGCGAAAAAATCTGCAATACGGACGCTGGGTCGCCTGTGAAATCCTGATAGCCGGAATTGCCTCCAGAACTATGTTCCCAATTACCGATGGCCACCGAAGCAATCCATTCTTCGTCGGCGTGTTCGGCTTTGGCGGTACAGTAGTTTGCGTCCGTGCAAGAGCCGCAGCCGGCAGTTTTGAAAAAAGTGGGATTGGAATAAGTCGTCGGGCCAGTGGTGCAGAGGGTCAACACCTGCGCTTCGTAATCCGTGCAGGGCGATAAACTTTCTAAAGTAAATGAAGTGCTTGCGTCCAAGTCAAAAAACATCCAACCGCCACCCGCCGGGCGCACACGCAGCCGGTAGCCGATGGCGGCAGTGACCTTGTTCCAAATAAGGGTTGCCTCGGTCGAGTTTATCCCATTAGCCCAAATGTTGGCGGGCGGCTCGCAACATCCGTCGGTTTTGAAATTTGCCACGACCGACCAGTCGCTGGACATTCCTTGCTGGCAAACTGCCGACAACGCAAATTCGTACCAAGTGCAGGGCTGCAAATTTTCCAAAAAATAAGAGTTCTCTACGTCGTTTACGGTATTCCAAGTGGATGCTCCCGACGGCCTCCAATACAAGGTAACTGTTTGAAAATCTGCAATTTCCGACCATTTCAATAAAGCGGCGTTGACGGAAATATCAAGTGCGTGCAGTGCAAATGGGGCAGGGCAGGGGCTGCATTGGTCTTGGTAATCCTGCAACAAAGAATAGAGATTGAGCCG
>CAYZVM010000027.1:0-38828 GCA_964481485.1 uncultured Saprospiraceae bacterium
GACCAATGGCCGAGACAACGTTGGTCGGGTGTGTCGCCAAAAGCCACCTCGGCGTAGCAGCCATTGCGGGTGCTTTCCATGAGCGCGTCGGCGAATTTCCAGTAACAATTGAAATCCACCTCATTGAGGCGCGAAGTTATCAGCACCCGCTTGGAAGTATAATTCCGAACGCCGGTGTCAAAATCAAGGTCGTAGCAATAAGGCTCTGAGTGGGAAGCGCCCACCCAGCGGCGGCCATCGGTGCTGCGGCGCTGAATGACGAAATTGCGCATCGGGGTGTTTTTCGCCGTGTAAAAAACATGGCGGCCAAACTCTTCGCCCACCACATAATCATCCGCGCCCACCACGACCACCATTTGCAAATCATCGGGCAAACCCGAATAATCAGGCAGTCGCGCACCTTTGAGCGGCCCCGAGCCTGGCTCGCAAAGTAGCATGGAGGCGGGTTTTGGAATATCGAATTTTTGCCAGTTTACGCCCAAATTGGAAGCAATCACCCCGCCGTAAGAATGGCCGATATAGGCTACTTTTTCCGTTTTGGGTTTCACGCGGCTATCCTTTTGAAGTTCGGCCAAAGCGCGGCGAATGCCAGTGGCAGCGTTCGCCGGAAATGCATCCGGGCGCGGCCACATCAGGTTTTTTTGGTAACGTGGGAAAATAACGATGTTGCCTTTTGCAACGAGGTGCTTTATCCATTTGCCGTAGGCCATGGGGTTGTAAGCCCCGTAACCATGCAGGAAAACAACAACTTCCGCCGAATCCGGCTTCGGGTCGGCAGGCTCGAACAGCCAGTACCCGTCAGCATCCGCAGCAGCGTCGAAAAAGGCGACTGAGGCGTGGACATAATCCGCGCCCCCCGGCCCCGTCAGCGGCTGACCGGGATAAGGCGTACCTTGCGCGGCGGCAAAAACACCTCTAAGCACTAAAGACGAAACGGGAAAAATCATCTGCGCCATCCGCGTCAACGAGATGGAGCGAAACGATGTTTTTATGGAAATAATGGTCTGATTAGATAGCATGGCATGAGTTGCTGGAAAACGGCGATAAAACGAAGAATGACCCTGTTTCGTTTAATGGCTTTCGACGAAAAGAGCGGATTTTTGGAGAAACAACCCACGTTGTGACCCGCCAAATCAGAAGGATTGGAAAACGGATAAACCGGATTTTGCGGATTTGAACGGATTATTTTCCGCTGTTTTTTCAAAAAATCTGTTTGAATCTGCAAAATCCGTGTCATCCGTTTTGCAATCATGTTATGTGCGCACATAGGTCACAACTTGGGTGAAATAGTATTTTTCAAAAATGCTGCATCCTTGCCGACTTTCACAAAATTTCTGCAAAAAATGATAAAAAAATACGCGTTTTTCCTGAATATACTCCTTTTCGCAGCTGCTTGCGGCAGCGACAAACCTGCTGAGCAAAACACCCAGTCATCATCAGTCGTCGAGCAGCCCGCCGAGCCAACGGAAGAAGTTCTGGAAAAAATAGAAGAGGCAGAACCGCTGCCTGCCCCAGCCCCAACAGATGAAATATTAGAATCCGCCAAAAGCCAGCCGAGAGCAGCCACAGGCGCTGGCGTGGCTGCACCCCTTCCTGCACCCGCACCGCCCGCCCCTACCAACACATCATCTATTGCCAAGAGCGGTTTTTCCGACATAGCAACCCTCGACCCAAGTATTATTTTGGACATCCGATATGCGACGGCAGACAATTTTACCAAATCAAAAATATACGATTGCCCACGTTGCTTGCTCCGCCCGGAGGCGGCAACGGCACTCGTGAAAGCGCATAAGAACTTGCAAAAGAAGGGATTGGGGTTAAAAATGTTCGACTGTTACCGCCCGCGCCCATATCAGCAACGCCTGTGGGACAAGGTGCCAAATCCCGATTATGTGACCCCGCCCGCAAAAGGCTCTATGCACTCGCGCGGCGCCGCCGTTGACCTGACTATCGTGGACAAGGCTGGCAAGGAACTCGACATGGGCACGCCCTATGATTTTTTTGGAAAAGAAGCGCATACGGACAACTTGAACCTGCCCGCTCAAGTGCTGGCCAACCGTCGCCTGCTCCGCGAAACGCTCAAGGCAGTTGGCTTTAAAGGTATTCGCACCGAATGGTGGCATTTTTCATTTCAGGGAAAAAAATACCCGTTGTCGAGTTATGTGTGGCCGTGTGAAGATGGGCAATAGCAATTTGTCGCAACGCGGCGGTTTCGCGTAAGTTTGCCCGCAAATGCGCGAACTTGACTCCCACTCCTCGCTGCTCGCTTTTCTGGACGAAGCCGTCTGGCGCTACAACACGCCGGGCTTCATCGCGGACGACCCGATTTCGATACCGCACCGTTTTTCAAAACTGCAAGACCGCGAAATCACGGGCTTCTGGGCGGCCACGCTCGCCTGGGGTCAGCGCAAGACGATTGTGCAAAGCGCCAACCGCCTCGCAGAGTTGATGGACAATGCGCCATTCGATTTCATTCTCAATCATTTAGAACAAGACCGCGCCCGGTTTTTGGATTTCAAACACCGTACTTTTCAGGCGACGGACACGCTGTGGTTTTTGGAGTTTTTTCAAAATTTTTACAGAAAAAACACCTCGCTCGAACACGCATTTGCTCGCCACCTCCGCCCCGACGACACCACGGTGGAAAACGCGCTGCGGGGTTTTCACCGCGATTTTTTCGACCATCCATACTCACCGGAGCGCACCCGCAAACACGTCGCTACGCCGGAGCGCGGCTCTACTTGCAAAAGGCTCAATATGTTTTTGCGCTGGATGGTGCGGCAAGATGAGGCGGGTGTGGATTTTGGCATTTGGAAAAATATCAAACCCGCGCAGTTGCTCATTCCGTTGGATGTGCACGTGGAACGTGTGGCGCGACGGCTGGGGCTGCTCCACCGCCCTCAAACGGATTGGCGGGCGGTGCTGGAACTTACCGAAAACCTCCGGGCTTTTGACCCGGAAGATCCCGTGAAGTATGATTTTGCGCTGTTCGGGCTGGGGGTTTTGGAGAAAACAAATGCGAGGCCATGAAATTCTAATAGCCTAATTTTTCCAACTCCGCCATTATCAAATGCACGCCCTGCTCGGTCATTGGCACGAGCGGGAGGCGCACTTCGCGGCCACATATCCCCTGAAGTTCGAGTGCGGCTTTCACGCCGACGGGGTTGCCTTCGATGAAAAGCAGTTTGTAGAGTTCGAGCAATTTTAGGTTGAGTTGCTGGGCAGTGGGCATATCCTGCCGCAGGGCGGCTCGCACCATGTCGGTGAATGGGCGCGGGGTGGTGTTGGCGATGACAGATATGACGCCGTCGCCTCCGGTAGCAATCAATGGCAGGGTGATGAAGTCGTCGCCGCTGAGCACGAGGAAGTTTTTAGGCTTGCCTTTTATGATTTTCATCACTTGGTAGATGTCGTCGGAGGCTTCCTTGATGCCGAGGAATTTGTCGCTGGCGTTAGCGAGGCGCAGGGTCGTTTCGGCGTTCATATTGGAAGCCGTACGACTCGGCACATTGTAGATAATGATGGGTTTGGGCGATACTTCGGCCAGTGCCATGTAATGCTGGAAGATGCCTTCTTGGCCGGGTTTGTTGTAAGCCGGATTGCTGGACAGGAGCGCGTCAATGCCGTCGAAGTTGAAATTGGAAATTTTCTTCACCACTTCAGCGGTGTTGTTGCCGCCAAATACACCGGCCACGAGTGGAAGTCGCCCGCGATTGGTTTTTATGGTGAAATCAAGTATTTGCCGGTGTTCTTCTTCGGAAAGGGTGACGGATTCGCCGGTGGTGCCGAGGCTGACGAGAAATTCCACGCCCCCAGCGATGACGTGTTCGATGACCTTTTCGAGGTCTTCCCAGTCAATATCGCCACCATTTTTGAATGGCGTGACCAAGGCGACGCCGGTGCCTCTAAATCGCTCGTGCGGATTCATTTTTGGTCAGGATTTTACCCAGATACAGATGTAATTGTTCGATAAAAAAGTGGATGTCCTTGTCGGCGGGTGTTTCCAGCAGTAGGTCGAAATCATTGGGGCGGTCGGTGGCGTAGCCAATTTTCATCGCGGCCTGTGAGGCAGCGGCAAGCCATTCGAGGGGCTGACATTCTTCGGGGTCGAGGTATATCAGCAAGTCGAATTTTTCTTTGGCAAATTCGAGCGCCTTTTCGCTTTTCGGCACCCCGGCCCAAGTCGTTTCTTTTTGGAAAAAAAAGTTGAAGGGGTGTCCTTCAGGGGGTTGCTTGGATTTGAAATAGCCAAACATTCGCACCCTTTTTCCTTTTTCTTCCAATTCGTGCGCGAATTGCATGACTTCCCGCCGGGTCTTTTCTGAAGTCGCGTCGAAGAGTATGCCCACCGTTTTTGCACTGTTCATGTTGTGTGCTTGGCGGCGGCGCTTTTGGCTTGCCAACAACTTGCTCAATGATTTTTTGTAGAGGGCAATGCGGAGAGATTCCAGCATGGCGAATTGAGTTTTTGATTTTTGGACTTTGAATGTTGAAATCGGAACACAATGTCTAACGACTAAAGTCCAGTATCTATTTGTTGCTTGCAGCAGATGACGGCAGTTTGCGGTAATGCCCCATGTTGCTGTATTTCTCGATGCGCGCGATGATGCGTTCTTCGGGGTCTTGGGCGACCAATTTTTCCAGTTCCGATTTGATGTGTTTTTTCAGGGTCTTTGCCATTTCCTCTGGGGCGTTGTGCGCGCCACCGAGCGGTTCTTTCACGATGCCATCTATGAGTTTGAATTCGAGCATATTGTCTGCGTCCAATTTGAGCGCTTCGGCGGCCTGTTCTTTGTAATCCCATGAGTGCCAAAGAATTGAAGAGCAGGATTCGGGCGAAATCACAGAGTACCAAGTGTATTCGAGCATAAAAACGCGGTCACCCAAACCGATACCCAGAGCCCCGCCGGATGCGCCTTCTCCGATGATGTAGCACAAAATGGGGACGCGGAGTTGAGCCATTTCAAACAGATTGCGGGCGATGGCTTCGGCTTGGCCGCGCTGCTCGGCTTCAAGCCCGGGAAAAGCACCGGGCGTATCTATTAACGTCACCACCGGGAAGCCAAAACGCTCGGCCATTTTCATCAGGCGTAGGGCTTTGCGGTAGCCTTCGGGGTTGGCCATGCCGAAGTTGCGGTATTGGCGCATTTTCGTGTTCACGCCTTTTTGGTGGCCGATGACCATGATGGTTTGGCCGTCGAAGTTGGCCAATCCTCCCACGATGGCATGGTCGTCGCCTGCGTAGCGGTCGCCGTGCAATTCGATGAACTTCTTGCACATCGTGGTGACATAATATAAGGTGTAGGGTCGCTCTGGGTGGCGGGAGAGTTGCACTTTTTGCCAACCCGTGAGGTTGGCAAAAATTTCTTTGCGCTTGGTTTTGATTTTATTCTCCAGTTCGCGCACCATGTCGGTCACGTCAAGTTCTCCTTTTTCGCCTACCTCTTTGAGTTTTTCCAACTGTTCGTACAGTGCTTCGAGGGGCTTTTCAAAATCCATGAAGGTCATTGCCATGTGGCTCCAAAATTGATTCTGGATGAATAATGTACCGGACGGGATTAGGTGGGCGATTAAATCGGTTTCCGTGTCTTTTTTTACAGAAAGGTGGACAAAGGTACGGTGAAGCCTACGGATTTTCGCAGGGCGTTCTTTGCTGACAAACTTTTTAGGATTTTTTTGGGAAAATGCTTGTTGCTCCGAAATGTTTGAGGTTATCTTTGCCCCGCTTTTGAAGTAAAGCATTTGGTTCGGTAGTTCAGTCGGTTAGAATGCCGCCCTGTCACGGCGGAGGTCGCGGGTTCGAGTCCCGTCCGGACCGCAAGGATTTTGAATATGCGATTGTTTTTCAACGAGTTATGACTTTTGGGTTGCTTTTAACAGTCATTTCGACAGTCGTTTTCAAAGTTACGCAAGCATAAAAGGGGGTTGACGGTCATCCGTCAGCCCCCTTTTGTTTTTTGGTAGTGTCATTATACGGGCGGTGGGGCGTAGTTATGCATGAAGAGATGCAAATAGGCTTTGTCATTTTATCGCTTTTTGAAAACGACAATGTTTTTCGGACAAAACAGCGGATTCTATGGCGAAGCGTACCATTCCATCTTTCGACGTGAAAAGTTTCGCCCAAGTCTTTTCCGACCATTCGGTGCTTGCACATTTCGCTAAACAAACGGCATCGGCGGTTGTAATTGGGATTGCCAGAATGATTACTCCCATTTTTGACGATGCTCGCCGATTGCATTGAATCCAATGCAAAAGGCTGCGATCGAAAGCGGTTAGAAATTGGCCCTAAAGGCGAGAATGAAATTCCTTCCCGAGCCGGAGATGCCAGAACTGTAAGGCCTGTATCGTTGGTCGGTCAGGTTTTCTACTCCAGCGCTCAAACTTAATTTCTCGGTAAACTGGTACATTGCTTTCAGATTAAGGGTGTACCAAGCAGGGGAATAATTATTCCCATCCGCGTCTTTGGCATAGATTTCATCCTTGGCTTGCTCCTCCTGCGGCAAATCGTCAAAACTTCGTTCGCCCTGATACATTGCATTGAATTCGAGGGTCAAATCCTTAGTTTGGTAACGCAATCGGCTTGCACCGAACAAAGGGGCTGCATGGCGCGAAGTACTGGTAGTGCCATCATCCAATTCTTCCTCGCCTATCTGGTAATTGAAATCGGATAGCAGGGTAAATCCTCCTGTCAATTTAACCTCGACTCCTGCCTGAATGCCATAAACATTGGCTACCGCCGCATTTTGTATGGCTTGCACCTGACTCAGGTTGCCGTCATATATGATGCTGTCTTGGTCATTTAACCGAAAATTCCTACGCACCAGTGCATTTTGCAAGACGGTGTAGTAACCCGCCAAATCTACTTTTATTCTATCGCCAAATACTTTGGCAATACCCATGTCAAAATTGTAGGCGTATTCGGCCTCGAGGTCGGGATTGGGCACAGTGACGGTACCAGGCTCAGAGTCAAATACCTTTCCCATATCATCCACATTGGGCGAACGGAAGGCTGTGCCGAAGTTTGCGCTGATTGTCCAACTTTCTGAAGGCCTGTACACGCCGCCCAAACTTCCCGTAAATGCTCCGCTGTTGATATCGACATTTGTAAACGGGAATGGGAAAAAGTTCACGTTGTTTCTAAAATCCCCTTTGAGCATGAACTGGCTATAGCGCAAACCAGCTTGCAGGGTCAATTTATCCGACATCCTGAATTCATCGTTAACATACACAGCGATGGAATTCCATGTGGACAGAGGATAACGGGATGGCCCTGCTTCGTCTATTCCAGTGGAAATACCCCGGAGGGCGCCTTTTGAAACTACATCGTTGAACACATACTCAACCCCATAAAACAGTGTATTTCTTGACCCTATTGATTTTACTAAATCAAGATTTGCTGAGTATGCTTCAACATTTTCGGTCTGCGTATTGCGCACATCATTGTTCAAAGACCTGTCAATCCGGCTTTCTTCAAATGATTGCTGTGCCAATCGCAAATTCAATTGGTCATATACCGCATTATTTCCCTGATGGCTCGCCGACAGATTGTTCATCAGCCATGTTTGGGGCCCATAGTCCCATTCACTGTATCGCAAGGTTCCATTACTATACCTGTTGTGACGGTCGTATCGGCCATACGACGAGGTTCCGGAATAGTGGAAACCATACCGAAAATCCCACTTTTCATTGAGCTGGAACCGCACTTTCTGCATAAGGTTAATCTGTGCGTAGGCGGATGGGTTTTGCAATAGCGGGTCATCTTGGGTTATCACAACGTCCGTACCGTCCTGACGCTGGACGTATATGTTCTTGATGTAATCATCTGGCCCGATGCTGCCTTGTCGCAAATGATCAAAGTCCCAAGAGCTGAAGCTGGTGACCAAGGCCCACTTTTTCCAGCCAACGTTCACATCAAAGTGTCCGGTTTTTTCATTGTTGGCAGAAGAATACCGTGTTACGGCTTTGCCTGTTATCAGAGGTTCGTTAGATAATGACAATTGTGGTGTCAGTGTTTGAAAACTCATTACGCCGCCAATAGCGTCACTACCGTAAATAACCGACCCCGGCCCAAACAGCACTTCTGTGCTTTCCGTAGCAAAAGGGTCTAAATTAATCACATTCTGAATGTTTCCTGATCTGAAAATAGCGCTGTTCATTCGTACTCCATCCACCGTGTAAAGCAGTCTATTTGTAGCAAAGCCACGTATCATGGGGCTACCGCCACCTTGCTGGCTTTTCTGAACGAACACTTTGCCCGAAATTCCCAATAAATCAGCAGCCGTTTGTGGATTTTGCAATGCTGCTTCCTTGGGTGTGATTGACACAATCTTTGAGGGCACTTTGCTGGAACTTTGACGCCACCTTGTAGCGGAAACTACCACTTGGTCAAGGTTCATACTTGATTGTTCCAATTCAATTTTAAAATTAGATGCTTGAATTTGGCTATAACTTCCAACTTGAGTTTTATAGCCGAGTGCGCGGAATTGAATCTGTTCCGCTTCTTTAAAAGCCGAAATATCGGCTTGCCCCTTCGCATTTGTCACAACTGATGCTTGGGGATTTTGGCTGAGCAATACCACACCTTCGATAGGTTCTTTGGTTTGCTGTTCTGTAATGGTTATTATTTGGGCAGAGGATATATTTATCCAACCCAACAAGAACCACAATAAAAATATACGATTCATTGTAAAAATTTTTGAGTCAAGTAACCCTTAAAAATATCTTCTCGAAAAATCGGACATTGAGCCGCTTCAAATCTTGACTTTATTTTTTAAGCGTTACCAAATAAGTTAAGTCCACCACTTCGCTGAAATGGCAGACTGAAAAAATGAATATTTGTATAATATTTAACTGAATCGAGGTGGGGGAACGAGAGGAGAGTAGTAAATGGATAAACAGCTCTCACTGAATGTATAATAACCCGTCTCTATTTGCTTAGATAAAACTAATAGTTCTGGGTATTTATTGAAATATAACTTTTTATAGAATTCGGCTAACTCTTCTTGCTTGTCTCTATTTTGTGGGTTACTTTCTAATACTTTGTCAACCAACCCATCGAGTCGTCTATTGAGTTTTGTTTCTTTGTGATCCCACCAGCACCAATAGTACGTTGTCTCACCTTTAATTTCTTTTTCCAGTATGTCATACATCTGACCTTGATACTCAAATTCTTTTGAATGTTCCCAACGGAGTTTAGTTTGAGATTCCTTTTCTGTAAACTTAAGAAGCACCAATTCATCTTTATCTATGCCTGCAATCATTTGATGTTTCACCTCTCTTCGAACTAACGCTTTTTGATAGTGTAGATACATGAAAGCAGCCACGATTGGAACAATCAGGCAAAGGAGTAATAATATGCCGGCAACTTTGTGTCTCACAAAATGCAAATGTTATTTTCTTGCGGTCAAAAATAGAGAATATTTCCTACATCCAAATGGCGGTCAAAAAGTGCTAAAAGCTCCAAGTCACCCCACCTGCAAATAGTTGCCAATCCCAATGACCTCGGCGAACACGCCCGCTGCCGTTACCTCCGCGCCCGCGCCCGGGCCGCGCACCACGAGCGGGCGCTCGCGGTAACGTTCGGTGGTGAACACCACCATGTTGTCGCTCCCCGAAAGAAAGTAGAAAGGGTGGTTTTGGTCGTAGGCTTGCAGTGCGATGGAGGCTTTGCCCTCCTCCAACTTTGCCACAAATCGCAACACTTTCCCCCCATTTTCAGCCGCATGGGCCATTTTTTCAAAATCATCGTCGTGCTTTTCCAGTGCCTCGAAAAACTCCGGTACCGTACGCACGGCGAGGCAGGCTTTGGGCAAAATGTTTTCGACTTCGATGTCATTGGCTTCCAATGGGAGTCCCGTTTCGCGGGCGAGGATGAGCAACTTGCGGCGCACATCAGCCCCCGAAATATCATCTCGCGGGTCAGGCTCTGTGAGCCCGCGTTTTTGCGCCTCTTTCACGATGGCCGAAAACCTTGTCCCGCTTTTAAAATTATTGAAAATGAAAGATAAAGTACCCGACAGGATACCCTCTATTTTCAGAATCCGGTCGCCGGAATGGATAAGGTCATTGAGCGTGGTGATGATGGGCAGCCCCGCGCCGACATTCGTCTCATAGCGCCATAGCACTCCGCGTTTATTGGCAATTTGTTTCAGGCGGCTGTACTGGAGGTGCGACGACGATGCGGCAATTTTATTTGGCGTTGAAACAGAAATACTTGCATCCAATATTTGCTCATAAAAACCCACGATTTCCTCAGAGGCAGTGTTGTCAATAAAAATCGCGTTTGGCAAATTAAATGCTTTCATCTGTTCCACAAAACGCGGCATGGAGAATTTTTCGCCTTTATCGAGCGCTTCTTTCCAGTTTTCCAATGTGATGCCGTCTTCTTGCAGCGCCATTTTTCGGCTGTTCGCCAAACCCGCGATCCTAATTTCCAAATTCCTTTTTTCTTTCAAAAAAGCCGACTGCGCTCGTATTTGCGCCAACAATGTGCTGCCAATCAACCCCACACCGACCAAGTAGAGATGCAGCGTTTTGGTGTCCGACAGGAAAAATGCTTCGTGGATAGCATTCAGCGCCTTCGTCTCGTCCGCCGCATTGATGACAACAGACACGTTCAGTTCGCTCGACCCCTGCGCGATGGCCACGATGTTGATGCCGTTTTTCCCCAATGCCTGAAACAAACGCCCAGCCACCCCCGGCCGGTAGCGCATATTTTCCCCCACCGCGGCTACCACAGATAGATTGTCCTCGATTTTCAGTGGCTCGACAAGGCTTTCCCGGATTTCAAAAGCAAACTCTTTTTCGGCAGCCTTCTGCGCCAGTTTTGCTTGTGCGGGCGAGACAGCAAAGGTGATGCTCGACTCGCTCGACCCTTGCGTGATGATGACAACATTCACCCCGGCCTGTGCCAAAGCAGCAAATAAACGCGACGCTATGCCCGGCACACCAAACAATCCGGAGCCTTGCAAAGTGAGCAGGCAAATTTGGTTGATGGACGAAATGCCGGTGATGGTTCTGTCCAAATCCTTTCTCTCGCCATTCGGGGGAATGGGGCCTAATTGGGAATGGCTTCCAATGTAAGTTCCTGAAAACGAGGGTTTAAATGTATTTTTTATGACCAATGGGATTCCTTTCGCCAACGCGGGCAAGATGGTGGGCGGATAAATGACCTTGGCACCGAAATGGCTCATTTCCATGGCTTCGCGGTAGGTCATTGCGGGCAATGTAAAGGCTTTTTTTACCCGGCGCGGGTCGGCGGTGAGCACCCCGTCCACGTCCGTCCAGATTTCGATGGCATCGGCTTCAAGCGCCGCACCGAGTATGGCGGCGGTATAGTCCGAGCCGCCGCGACCCAGTGTAGTGGTGATGCCATCTGCCGTGCTGCCGATAAATCCAGTAGCGGCCTGTACCTGCGGATGCGCCGCAAAATACTCGCGGATGCGGCGGTTGGTTTCTTCAAAATCAACCTTGGCGCTGCCAAAATGCGCGTCGGTGCGAACCAAGTCGCGGGTGTCGAGAAATTCGGTAGGGATGCCCGTTTGTCGCATGGCTTGAGCGACGATGAAGGCCGCATTGCGCTCCCCAAAACTCGCCACAAAGTCCAATGAGCGCGGCGATACTTCGCGCAGCAGGAAAATGCCTTGCAGCACATTGCCCAATGCCTCGAAGTTGGCTGCGATGTGGGTTTCTACGGGCGGGCACTGGGCGGGTTCGAGCAATTGCACAATAGCTTCGAAATGCCGAACACGCACTTTTTCAAAAATTTCCTGATAGCGTTCGTCTCCTTTGCCGGCTTTTGTTGCCATCTCGATGAGCGCGTCCGTCACCTTTGAAAAAGCCGAAAAAACAACCGTGAACTTGTCGCCCTGTTGGTAATAATCTTTCAATATTTGGAGCAACCCTTTGATGGTGTCGGGTGTTCCGACCGAGGTGCCGCCGAATTTCAAAACCTTCATTTTCTGTGATATTTTTCTGCTTTATATCTAAAAAAACTGGGAATAATGCGCGGCAAAAGAAGCGAAGTTTGCAAATGAGCCGTTTAACTTCTGCCGTTTTTCAATTTCAAACGAGTATGAAATTTTTATTTTTCTCAAAAATGTCAAGCTTGCTTGGGCTGCTGCTGTTGTCGTCGGCAGCTTGCCAGGAATCCGCCAATCCCTGCGTCAAATCGCTCATAGACCGCGATGAAAAACTTATCCAACGTGCTGATTCTCTCATAGCCCGCCGGGCAGAATTCACACTCGAAACTTACCGCGCCCACTTGGAAAATCTGCGCGGCGAAGAAAAACAACTTTTTGACGAGGTGGCGAATTGTGATTTTGGAAAAGACTTGCAAGCCTATAATTATTGGCATCGCGGGCGGCTCAAATTTCCCGGCAAAATCGAGCAGGAGTGGCAGCGAATCGGACGGGATTCTGTTGGAAAATGAAAAATACCCGTTTGAAGGCAAAAAAGGGCCGCGAGACAGAAAGCGCCCGCAGCCCAAAGATGGTTTGTTGTTTAAGCGGCTGTGAAGGGAGGATTCGAACCTCCACGGGGCGATTAGCATTGGCTTTCGCCGATATTTGTTTCGAGTTCCCCACCCCCGAGACAGGAGGGCTTGGCTGCCAATTTCAACACCTCACATTGTAGTTGATGTAGATTGGTGATTGTTTGCTATTGTTTTCAGAATGTTGAACAATCAATAATTTTCTGTCATCAATCAAGAACTTTGATGCGACAAAGGTAGGTGCATAAGATTTTTTGTTGCAAATTTTTCAACAAATTTTTTTAAAATTTACAGTATCGGCAACTATTTATAGAATTAATTGCCCTGTTCAAAAAATGATTTATTTTTCAGAGGGATTTTTTTTCAAATTCGCAACAAAGCCCGATGGCGCCTGTTGGAGAAAATTTGCACGATGGACACATCCGATACTTTTATAGAGCAACTCCGTGAAAAACTTGCCGGGTCGCTGCCGGGCCAAGAAGCGCAATTTAAAATGGCATTCAAACGCCGCGCCGAGGAGCTGCGTCTCAATCCCTCGCCACCACCTGACGCGAAAGTGGCTTCTGTGCTCAACTTGCTACACTACCACGAGGGTGCTTGGCGTACACTGCTCATTCAGCGCAGCGCAAACCCACGCGACCGGCACAGTGGCCAAGTCAGTTTTCCGGGCGGTCGTTATGAGGAAAGCGACTTGAACTTGGCAAATGTCGCGCTCCGAGAAACACATGAAGAAGTGGGCGTGTCGCCTTTGCAAGTGGAAGTGTTGGGCCGCCTGACGGAATTGTATATCCCGGTGAGCAACTTTGTGGTGCATCCTTTTGTGGGGGTGCTGTTGGGCGCCCCTGATTTCAGGCCGCAGCCCGGCGAAGTTGAAATGATACTTACGCCGTCACTGACAGTTTTTTCTCAGCCAGAAAACCTAAAAATGGCGGATTTGACTGTTGGCCAAGGGATTACGTTGAAAGATGTACCCTACTTCGACGTGGAAGGTCGTATGGTGTGGGGTGCAACGGCAATGATTTTGAGCGAGTTTCTGGAACTGACGGGGTTTTCGGATTGAGCATTATTTCATGGATTGTTCCCTGTTCGCCATTCGTTGGATTGTGTCCACAATACGGTCAAGCTCCGGCGGATAAGCTACATATCGTCGCCCATTTTTGTCCAAGCCCCAAATGCTGACGGTAATCATTTTCACTCGGTCGCCTTTGGCGATGCGAAGACGGAGTGGAACTGGCAAAGGCTTCACGGCTTTGCGCTTTTCGCAGTCGGGCGTTTTGCAGTCGTAACTGTTTTCCAACTCAAAAAAACGCTGTTCGCTCGCTGCCCATTCCAAGAATTTTTCCAATTCGTCTTTTGGGATCTTTGTCTTGCGCACAAGGCGCTCTCCCCGAACACTCTCAAACTCATGGATGAGTCGCCCTTCGTTGGTGATGGTGATGTAGTCATGCTGTACGGGATTGATGCCGCCGTAGTAGCCGCCACCAACCAATTCGACACGAATGTCCTCTTCTACCGGGGCGCGGGCTGTTTGTGTTGCGGAAAGAGAGTCTGGGTATGTGAGTGGCACGGTCTGCACTTGCACAACCGGCAGCGTATTCGTCTCCTCCGCAAAAGGCGAATCCTCTTTTTTTACTTTTATAAAATGGTGCAGATAGGTGCCTTTGCCATCGGGTGCTTTGGTTTCAAGTTCCAATGAAAAGTCGTTCAGAAGGGCTACGGCAAACGCGTTTTTTTGCCGGAACGAAAAGTGTAATTGCTGGCTGTTCGCTTCCCAAAACGACTCAGTGATTTTGCCGTTCAGGTCTTGTTTGCAAACAGAATCATGGCGAAACCAAAGGAAGTGTTGCCACTGGTTGCCAGCCTGCTGCACGAGGCTATTGGTCTCCGTATGAAGGGTGTAGGTGTAACGCCAATGCGTTTCAAATAAACTTTCGGCACTCATTTGAGCGGCCAGTTTTGAGGAATTGAGGAAAAGCGCAACCATGCAAAGGGTGCGCACGAACCGAAGGTCTTGCATAATTAAGGCAGCTTTTGGATTAACATAAAATATGCGAACTGGCAGTTCGCGTTACAATTTCCAATCAGTTCTTCGGCTTGTTTGGGGCAGGTGCGCTGGCGTGGTAGTCGCGCTTGATACGCAGTGCATAATCATCGAGCAATTCGAGCACGCGCTCGCGTTTGGGCGACTGCACTATGATGCCGATGTGGTGATCCATATCGGTCATGCGCCAAGCAATTTCGGGGTCGTTGAATTGGCCGTAGTCGGGCCATTCCTGCTTCGTGAGCGACACGATAATGCCCGCATAGTCTTTGCGGATTTTTGGCAATTGGTATTTTTCGCCGCCCGCGATGGCTACCTCCAATTTCGCCCACTCGCGCCACATATTCACATTGGAGGAATACTCGACCATTTCGGCGAGGTGCGCGCCGCCTACCCGCGAAGCCGTTTCGAGAAAATAAAACTGTCCGTCATCGTGGCATTTAATAAACTCGGTGTGGCTGGCGCTGTATTGCATACCAAAAGCAGTCATCACCTGGTCGGTAGATTTCAGCAGGGCTTTTTCGTCGGCGGAGCCGAACGGCACGACGGCGCTGCGGAAAATGCCGCCACCGTGCGCCACTTCAAATGGGGTGGCGAGGTACTGCGACGCCCGGGCAAAAATAACCTTGCCGCCTTCGCTCAGCGCGTCCACATGATACACATCTCCAGGCTTGAACTGCTCCACGAGAAAATTGTGGCGGTCGCCGCCGAGCGAGTTTAGGTGTTCCCACAATTCTTCGGAGGAATAAACTTTTTTCATGCCCGTGGCAGAGGCTTGGCCACGGGGCTTTACAATCCAAGGCGCAGGCACTCTGGCTACAAACTCGTTGATTTCGCTGTCGTTGAATAGCGCAGAAAAGGCCGGCACTTTGACTCCCTCTTCTTTGGCTTTCACGCGCATAGCAAGTTTGTCGCGGAAATGGCGGGCGGTCGTTTGCCCCATACCCGGGATGCGGAAATGCTCGCGGAGTTCCGCGCCCTTCTCTACGTCGAAGTCATCGAGCGCCACGATGCGGTCTATTTTGTGTGAGCGCATTAGCCAAGCCAAACCGTCAATGACATCGGGGATATGCCATTCGTTTTCGGGACCTTGTTGCACATAAAAAATCTCGTCAATAGCCTCTCGTGCCCACGGTTTGTCTTCGAGTTTTTTGGATGTCAAAAAATAGACTTTTGCGCCTGCTTCTTTTGCTCCGCGCAGAAAATCGTTTCCTTTAAAATAACTGGAAACACAGAGGAAAGTGACGGGTCTGCTCATACGCTGATTACTGTTTGCTGGTTGTCCGTTGGTGGTGCGGTGTGATTTTTATTCCGGCAAAAAACGAAAAAAGTTTTCATACCAACGGTGCGACATATTTTTCATAGAAAAAAAATATCGGGTACGGCCTGTGGAGTAAAATAAAAAACCCGACGGCCCATAAAAGACCATCGGGGTGAAAATTATCTTTATCGCTGTAAATGAATTCTTTGTACTCTTTATTCGTCTCCTTCAAATGCCTCGAAGTCGAACAGCAACGAGAAGCGCAGCGTGTTGTCAAGCGGGTTGCGCTGGTTGGTGGTGGGAACGAGATAAGAGAAATTGAGACCGAAAATGTTGTATTTCACACCAAAGCCAACGCTGAAATATTTGCGATTGCCTTTTGAATAGTGTTCGTAGAAGTAACCTGCGCGAATAGCAAATTGGTTGTCGTACCAGTATTCAGCGCCCATCCCAATGTTGATTTCTTTCATTTCTTCTGAAAACCCGCCGGGAGCATCGCCGAAGGATTTGAAGACTCCCCGAACGGAAGAATACTGCCGATAATCCGCAATAGAATCTTGGTCTGCGTCAGTCGGGGTAGGTGTCGGCACCAATAATTTGTTGAAATCCGTGGTGAAGGTGAGGGTGTTGTACTCGTCGAGGTTGAATTTCCAAGCCAAGCCAATACCCAAATTGGTCGGGATATAGTCGCGGTTGATGGAGTTTGTATAGGTGATTTTGGAACCCAAGTTGCTAATTGCGGCGCCTACTGTGATCTCACTGTCATTTTTAGTGAATTTCACCGGAGCTTTATAGGTCAGCGAAAGGTCGGCGGCACCAGCGATGCCGGGTTTGATTTCATTGCCCTCCACACTTTGCCCAGTGGCCAGATTCGAGTAAATAAATTTCGCGCCAATGGCTGCCGAAAAATTGTCGGACAGTTTGCGCGCATAGCCGCCTGTCACCTCAAACTCATTCGGGCGGCCTTGCCCCAGCGAACCTCCGTTGTCGTCCGTGAATTCGATATCGCCGAGCGAAAAATAGCGCAGGCCAAATCCAACGGTCTGCAATTTGTCGAGGCGCACATAGCCCGACAGGTAGGCCAGATAGACATCCTGAAGACCCAAATTGCGCATCCATGGGGTGTAAGTGGCTGAAATTGAGACGCGTTTTTCCGCAAAGGCCAGTTTTGACGGATTGTAGTGCATGGCGTTGGGGTCAGCTGAAGTAGCGATGCCGACATCGCCCATGGAGCCGCCTCGTGCATCAGGGGTGATGCGCAAGAAAGGTACCGCAGAGGTGACGGCATTGGCACATCGTTCACCTGTGATGGGGTTGTATCCATCTACACATTTAGGTTCGATGCCCTGTGCATTGAGCGATGCTTGCGTCAATATCAAGGCGAGCACGAACAGCGATTGTGCAAATAATTTCTTCATGAGAGCAAATGAAATTTTAGTGGCAAAAGATTCTGTTTGTTCTGCGGACGGAAAAAAACGGCAGAAAAGCGGGCAAAAGTACGTTTTATTTATGCGGTTTTAGCCGTCGGAAGAGATTGACGTTGTTTTTGCCCTTCCGGTTGTCCGGTTTATTTGAGGATAACCAATTTTTCAAAATCACTTTCGGCCGTCGTTTGTGCGCCACTCACATCCGTGCCGCGCACTTTCACCCGGTAGAGATAGACGCCACGTGCCAATTGGTCGCCATACTCGTCTCTTCCATCCCAGTTGATGTCCGCCACGCGGTATCCATCTGTTGCTGCGGAGTGCAAAATGGTTTTGACCAATTTGCCCGACACGGTAAAGATGCTCACCTGCACATCAAGTATTTGTCCAGCCAAGTTGTGCTCAAATTGGAAATAGGTGTTTGTCGTGAACGGGTTGGGGTAGTTTAGCACATGGTCAAGCGCGGCTTTCCCGTCTTCCGCCACTACGAATTCGATATACCCTTCGCCAGAATTATTGGCAATATCCCAGCCCTTCACGCTGAGCGTGTGGCGACCGGGCGCAAGATTGCGGAGCGGGTAAATGGCTTGGCCTTTTCGGTAATTGTCCTGCTCGCTTTCGTAAAAATCGTTTAATACAATGGTTTCCAGCACGTTGCCGTCCAGCACAGCCGTAAGGTCGTGTCCCAGGCTGACACCGCTCACATTCATGCCATAATCGTCGGTACATTTTACAAGGATTTTCGGGCTGTTGTCCGTGATGCCCCCTGTTACAAAAGCATCGGTATTTAGAAAGGGCTGAACAATCGGCGGCTGGTCGTCTTGAATTTGATTGGCGTTGCCACCTATAACGATGTTGTCGTCGGCACCTGCCCCATCGAGCGGGGTGCCATTTTCTGCGTAATAGCTGATTTTGCCAAAACCATAAGTGTAGTTGATATCTTTTGGCACCACAAATTCGATGGCGAATTTTCCACCGGTCACCGTCGCGCTGCCTTTGAAAATGACATTGCGCTGCACACTGAAAGAGCGCACAAGGCTTTTCTCGTCTTGTCCGAGTGTTTGCAAAGACTGTGCTTTGTCATACACGGAGACATATACTTTGCCATTGAAACCAGTCAGCACATTGCCCAAGGAGTCGGTCACGATGCCATCCAATTTTACAGGCATGAGCGCTTTCAAAGTATCGGGCTGGCCCAAAATCACATCTTTATCATTGATTTTTGTAGTTGCCACTCGGTATTCAGGCAATGCGAGGAACATGGCCGGGTCGCCGAGAAGGGTGAAACGTCGCGCATTGTCCACCCCACTCGAAAGACTATTCTTAGCATTTTTCAGAATGTTCCCAATGCGGAGATATTGGCCGTTCGTTTTTTTGAACAGAAAGTTTTGCACCGCATCGGTCAGGATATTGTTGTCAAAAATATAAACGGCGCGAACGGTGGTGAACAATCCTATTGCACCCGATTTTACCTTTACCAATGACTGTTCGCCGCCAGTGAGTGTTTTGTAATCGTCGTAACCGCCAAAAGAACAAGTGGCAGTGATAATGAGCGGGTAGCGATTCGGGTTGTCCCAACCAGCGATATCGTTGTTGTCTATCACACGTTCCTGCGCCCAGCCGCGCGGCCCACCGTGACCGATGTATTGCGACACAAGGTTTCCCTTGAAAATATTGGAGTTGGTAGCTGCTTTGGCATCCGGGAAACGGTCGCCGCCGGAGGTCGCCACCTGTTGGTATGCGTCAAAGTAAATTTTTTCTAAGTTGAATCGCCTGTCCGTGTTGGCAGTCATGTTCGCCAAATCTTCGCACTGGTCAATGTGCGCATTATTGTCTTCGTCATCGGCGATGAACAAGTTGCGGAGGTGCCAGTCGCCGAGGGTGCTTGGGTCTTTATCGTAAGCAATGATTTTGTCCACGACGGCCTGTGCCTCATCGGCAGTCCGTGGGGTAATACGCCCAACGGCAATGTCAAGCAAACCGCTGAGCGAACCACCCTCGTCCGGGCTGAGCAGACCAAAAAAATCGTCGGCGGGATAAGCCCTGATGGGGTCGTAAGATTCGTATGTTTCATACACCGGTACCAAGTCCTTGTTCACATCGCTGGCCGTGTTATTTTTTGGGTCAAAAGAACCGTCGCCAAACAAGAGCAGAAATTCAAATTTTTCGGGGTTGCGCTCTAAAAGCATCCGCGTAAAATCGCGGATAGCGACAGGGTCTTTGCCACCCGATGAAAACTCGTTGTACACTTGGAACACATTCACCGAAGCCACATCGAGGCCGCTAAAATTTTTGCGGTGCTCGGCCAATTGTGCAGCTTGTGCCTCTAAATCAGGGTGATAGACAATTGCCATGTGCAAATTGTCGAGGCCGTGCAGGTTTTGGTTGGCGATTTTACCCGCTGTGGTTTCCGGTTTTGGAAATGCCGTGTTGTCGTAAAACGCGATAAAGTTGCGCAGTATATCTTGGGTATTTGCGCCGAATTCTACCGTGTTGCCGCTTTGATTTTTTTGTTGGAAATATGGCATTTGCGGATTTGTGATGTCCCAAACCGTCATAGCCCCGGATACACCCGAAAGGCGGAATATGGTCGCTGGCTGACCCATCGTTTGTTTGTCACGGAATTGCATTGTCTGACCCGTCATCGTGAGGCGGCGGCGGGCGTTGATTTCAATGTAATCGAGCCAGCCCTCACTTTGTTGGCTCACTTGCGGATACTCAATTTTTACCGAGATTTTGTCGCCTCCGGTGGGTTGGAAGTTGGCTTGAATCACGCCATTGGCAGCATATCTTGCCTCGTTGTCATCCACAGGCACACCGAGTATATCGCGCACAAAAGGCGTTCCATCGGCGGTCAACCGGACGTTTGTGACGGTGGTGCAGCGGCCTGCAAATTCCATGCGAAGCCGTGCAGTGCTGCCACTTACCAAATTGGGAAAATCAAAAGTATAGTCACGGCTGCGGGTTTGAAAAAAGTAGTCGCCAAACCAGCGTTTGCCGGAACCCTGAGCCGACACAAAAAAGTCAAGCAGATTCACCTTTTCATCTTCGAGGCGGTAGAAATCGTCAAATTCTTCTGTCACAAAAGTAGCGGCCACGCTCGGCTGCTCTTGGATGCGCAGGCCATTTCCATCGCCAGTTCTGATGAAGTACCACGCGTGGCTGTCGTACAGGTTTTTGCGAACGGTCAGTTCGGGGTCGTTCGCACTGGGGCGATAAAACCACGGGGCAGGCCCCACAGCATAAAACAAAATATAGTCGGTAGCATCAAATTTGCCGTCAGATTCGCCCACTATTTGGATGGCATTTTCTATTAAATCGTCGGGGCGGGCATCGCTGTTCCGCTCCGGCAACATAGCACCTCCGTTGCCAAACAGGCGGATTGTTCGCGGGTCAATATTGTCCAAGTTGCTGATACCCAGTTCGGTTTTCAAAAAGTTATAGTCCAATTTGTAAACACCCGAATTGGCGACACCAAATTTGTACGCTGTGCCGCTGCTCAGTGCCGAAGTATAGGTGAACGGGCCGCCGCGTTCGGCCACAGGTGCCTGCTCCGGTGTGACGCGAATGTTCAGCGTGAAAGATGTGACACGCTCAAACCCACTTCCTGCGCGGCGTATGGGGACAAAGCGAATTTGGCCAAAGTACCGGCTGCGCTCTTGCGCCACAGACGTTGTTATCTCAATGTCGTTCTTGAGCAGCGCGTCGTCCCCTGAAGGTTTTTTGGCAAAACCCTCATATTGCACCGACACTACTTCAACCGAAATTTTGGAATAACCGGCAAGTTGAAATTGCTCCGAAAAAACGGGCAAAGTAGGAGCGTCGTCGCCGAACGCACACCCTTTGAAGTTCCAAAATTCGAGCACGCCGCCGCCCGAAAGTGTGTGTTTCCATGGCTCAGCGCCCCAATCGAGGGTACGCTGCACCGTGAAAGAAGACTGAGCATTCAGCGTCAAAACGCCGGAAACAACCAGAAAAAGAAAAAGTAGTTGGTACTTCATATTCGTTGTTATGTCAGGAGGTACAAAACATTGTGTCAGGTCGGTTTTCCGGAGGATGAAGTTCGAGCAAGTTGGTGCGTGGGTATGTGGGAGGGTTGCCCGATACAAAGTTTTTTTAGGCGAAACAAATACAAGAAGATGTAGTTGGCCAAATGGCGACATCCGGTGTTTTGAAAGGGCGGTCGAATGTCCAATAAAAAATGCAGCACTGGGGCAAATAGCGTGACCGCTCATTTTTTTAACCCCAAAACATGGCTTTTTATCGAATTTTAAAGATGATGCCTCTATTTGGGACCGAAAACCCAGTATGTGTTTTTACTTTTGGAATTGAAAACTGCGCGACAGGAACTGCAAGTGAGGAACCGACGTGTACACTCTTCGTTCACCATTCTCATTGATAAAAAATGCCTTTCTCAGAAATAATTGGCATGGCCTTCCAGAGCATCCGCTCCAATTTGCTGCGGGCAATATTGACGCTGCTCATCATCGCTTTTGGCATCATGGCTCTTGTGGGCATCCTGACGGCAATTGATGCTATCGCCTTTTCGCTCAACGACAATTTTTCGGGTCTGGGCGCCAATTCCTTTACCATACAACGCAAATGGGAAGAGGTGAAAAGCAACCGGGGAGGCCGCCGCCAAAAAGCCGGCGATCCTATTTATTATAAGGATGCGATGGAGTTCAAAGAACGGTTCGACTTCCCCGCGAAGGTGTCTGTTTCTTTTTGGGCAACAAATTTAGCCACCGTGAAGCACAATGAAGAGAAAACAAACCCAAATGTGGGTTTTGTGGGAGTGGATGAAAATTACTTTGATGTGAAAGGCCTCGACATCGAATTTGGGCGTGCTTTTTCAAAAACGGAGGTGGCGGACGGTCAGGCCAAAATCGTGCTCGGCCAAGAAATAGCCAAAAAATTGTTCAATAATAAACCCGAAAAAGCACTCGACCAGATAGTGGTGGTCAGCAACAACCGCTACCGGGTAGTGGGGGTGTTAAAGTCAAAAGGCTCTTCGATGGGCAACTCGAACGACCGCGCCGTATTCGCGCCGGTGGTAAGCGTGAAATCGCTGTACGGCACAGAGGATACCGATTACGACCTTGTGGTCGGCGTGAACAACGCGACGGATATGGACGCCGCCCAATCTGAAGCCACGGGGCTTTTCCGCCAAATTCGGAAGCTAAGACCCGGAGAAAAAGAAGATTTCGAGATTTTCGCCAGCGATAGCCTTGTGTCCATTTTGAAAGAAAACACCACCAATCTGCGCCTCGCCACTATCGCCATTGGATTGATGACACTGCTTGGCGCAGCCATTGGATTGATGAATATTATGCTCGTAAGCGTGACCGAGCGCACCCGCGAAATCGGTATTTACAAAGCTCTCGGCGCCACACGGCGCAGCATCTTGGCGCAATTCCTGACCGAGGCCATCGTGATTTGCCAGTTCGGCGGCATCGTGGGTATTTTCCTCGGCGTGCTGATGGGCTTTGGTGTTTCGGCCCTGATGGGCGGCAGTTTTTTCATTCCCTGGGGGTGGATATTCCTTGGTTTCACTTTGTGCATGATTGTGGGCGTGATATCGGGTTTTTATCCTGCTATGAAAGCTGCCCGGCTTGACCCCATCGAGTCGTTGCGCTATGAATGATTTACGCTATGAAAAAGGAAATGCCCACCTACTTCGACCTCGTATATGCCGTGACCCGCGAAATACCGCGCGGGCGGGTGACGAACTATGGCGCGATTGCAGACTTTTTGGCGCTCGGCTCTTCACGTATGGCCGGCTGGGCGCTCAACAATTGTCGGCACGGCGATGGTGTGCCTGCCCACCGGGTAGTAAATAGAAAAGGCGAACTCAGTGGCCGTCACCATTTCTCTACTCCAACCATGATGGAAGAATTGCTTGAAAATGAAGGAGTTCGGGTTGAAAATGACCGAGTAGTGGAGTTTGACAAATTATTTTGGAGCCCAGCAACGGAATTAGGCGAAGACTGGGAAGCATTTTAAAATGAGAGGTATTTTCCTCAAAATAAAGTCGGCAACTCTTGCACCTCCTCGTGCAAATCCGGTTCATAATATCCCGGCGCGTTCAGTTTTTCCGAGACACGATAGATAGAAAGCAAACCGTCCGCAGCCGGGCAGAGCAGTGCGAGCGCATCGTCGAGCGGTGTCGGCGACATCCAAGTTTGCCTTGCATCCGCATCCGTCAACAACACTGGCATCCGGTTGTGCAAATTTCCCATTTCCTCATTGGGCGAGGTGGTAATGATGGAAAAAGTGCGTTTTACTTCCCCGCCTCGTCGCCACTCGTCCCAGATGCCGGCCATAAACAACAAGCTGCCGTCTTGGGGCAATATTCTGTATGGCAATTTTTGGCGACCCGGTGCGGTGCGCCATTCGTAGAAACTGTCGGCTGGCACCAGACAGCGCCGGGTGCGGATTGGCTCTCTGAACGACGGTTTTTCCTCGATACCTTCGGCGCGAGCATTGATGAGTTTGCCGCTATTGGCACCGTCCGCGCTCCAATGCGGCACGAGTCCCCAAATCATGGATTGCAATATGTCGGGCTGGTCGTTAGCGATGACATAGGCGCGGTGCGTGGGCGCGATGTTGAAACTGATTTTCAATTCCGCCGGACGCTGTATGTCGCGCATTTGCGCTTCGAGTTGTTTGGGCTTTGGGGCGAATGAGTAACGACCGCACATAGTTGTCCTTTTCGATTTTTGTTTTAAAAAATACGGGATTTTCAAGAAGTCGTGAATATATATACCAAATGATGTTGGGCAAATTTAAGCAAGACAATTGCAACACCTTCATTTTCCGAAGGTTTTATCTAAAAACATATTGTTTGAATGAGTTACAAACAGTATATTTTTTTCTATGCTTATCATTTTAAAAATCAGTGGTCAAAACGCGGCGCGACCATTTGAAAATTTGTGAATAACCGACCTTGTTCCCAACCATGCCCAACATCGGTCAACACCAAACCCTGATTTTGCCCGGGAGCACCGCTGCCTGTGTTGGGATAAGGTCTCTCCGCACACAGCTATTCACACCCGTCCATGTAAAGAAAAGGTAAACACCTTGTTTTTTAACAACTCGCCCTAGAGTTGTGGGGAACGTCGCAAGCCCTTGATTTTAAGGGTTGAGCTGCGTGGAAAAAGTGTGCATGAAATGGGTAACTGTTTTTGAAAACGAAAACACATCGAACAGTTACACGGTTTTCCACAAACTAACAGCTCTGATGATGGCCGCAGGAAATAGTTATTTAAATTCATTAAAACTATGAAGGGTAATTGAATTGCGGAAAAGTGGACAGACAAAGGGTCTTACTTTTGTTTGTTTTTAAAAAATACAGCACACATGAAATTGAAGTACGCAGACGAAAACCGCATCTCACGCGTGGTGAAAATTTGGCTCATCATAGGGTTGGTGATGGTTTTTATGCAGATAGTTATCGGAGGTATCACTCGCCTGACCGGCAGCGGATTGAGCATCACTCGTTGGGAAATCGTGACCGGGAGCATCCCGCCATTGAACGAGGCGCAGTGGCAGTCGGAGTTTGAGCTTTACCAGCAAACTCCTCAGTATCATAAGATTAACCAGGGAATGTCGCTCAGTGAGTTCAAGTTTATCTACTTCTGGGAATACTTCCATCGGTTGTGGGCACGGCTGATGGGGCTGGTATTTATCTTCCCGTTTCTGTGGTTTCTTTGGCGCGGGATGCTCTCCCGGCGGCTGGTGCCGCGCCTGCTGGTCGTGGTCGCTCTGGCCGTGCTGGAAGGTTTTTTTGGGTGGATTATGGTGGCGAGCGGCCTTATCCAGCGCCCGTGGGTGAATGCCTACAACTTGACGCTCCACCTCACCATGGGGCTGGTCATTTTTGCTTATCTGTTGTGGACGATTTTTGTTGCGTACCAACCGAAGCCACCGGGCGTTGCTCCCGAAATGCGGCGATTCGCTTGGATTATGGTGATTGTGACGTTCGTCCAAATTGCGCTGGGAGCCATGATGTCCGGCTCAAAAGCGGGCTTGTTTTTTCCGACCTGGCCTGATATGAATGGAGAGTATTTGCCGGCGGTATTGCTCGATGGCAGCCATTGGTCAGCAGACAGTTTTGTTCACTATGACACCAACCCGTTTATGCCGGCGCTCATCCAATTTTTGCACCGCGGCACTGCTTATCTCCTGACTGCCATGGTGTTGTACTTTGCGTGGCGCATCTGGAAACTAAATGTCTCTCCTACTTTTCGGACGGGAGTTGTCGCCTTACTTGTCACGTTGGGCATTCAGGTAGGGCTGGGCATCATTACGCTTGTCAATTGCAAATCAAAAATCCCGGTGGATTTGGGTGTATTGCATCAAGCCGGAGCGGTGTTGTTGTTGGGCGCATTGCTGCACATCAATTATCAGATGTCTCAAAAAAGAAAATAAACGCTGGCTATTGTGGGGCATGTTGTAGATATTCCTCGACAAGAATGGCACAACGCCTTATACTTTCCCAAGATTTCAGCCGTTTTTCGCTGAAATCAGATACGGTCTTTTGGCTGTTTGTTGGTGCCAATATTTGTTTGATGGTTTTTCCTACTTTTGCCCATCTCGTAACTTGAATCAAGGCGAATGAACCTACCGATAAAAGAAGAAAACGGCTTCCGATATATTGAATCGGGTACTGAAGGCGACACGCTTCTCCTCCTTCATGGGCTTTTCGGTGCCCTGAGTAATTTTGAAGGCATCATGAAGCGGTTTTCTACCAAATACAATGTGGTGGTGCCGATACTGCCTATCTATGAAATGCCGATTTTCGAGGTGTCGGTCATGGGGTTGGTAGATTTCGTAACGAAATTTGTCAACTTCAAAGGTTACGACAAGGTGCATTTGTTGGGCAATTCGCTCGGCGGCCATATCGCCCTGCTCTATGCGCTGGCGCACCCGGAGCATATAGCCTCTATCACCCTGACGGGCAGTTCCGGTTTGTTTGAGAGTGCCTTTGGTTCGGCTTTCCCAAAACGTGGCGACTACGAATATATCAGGAAAAAAACTGCCGACACGTTCTATAATCCCGAGGTGGCGAGCAAAGAATTGGTGGACGAAGTATTCGGTATCGTCAATGACCGCAACAAAGCAATTCGTGTGGTGGCGACAGCCAAATCTGCCGTGCGGCACAATCTTGGCGACAAACTGCACAAACTCAAAGCGCCCACGCTACTGATTTGGGGCAAGCAGGATGCAGTGACTCCGCCATTTGTGGGCGAAAAATTCCACGAACTCATCACGACTTCCCGCCTCTATTTCCTCGACGAATGTGGCCATGCTCCTATGATGGAGAAGCCCGAAGAATTCAATACTATTTTGGAAGATTTCCTCAAAGAAGTGACGGCGGTAAAGGAAGAAGTGTGAGTACGCATTCCTTTAATGCTCTTGTTGTTTCGGCAGTGGCGGCGGCTCCAATGGCTTGACGCCGGGTCGCCATTTTTGAATAGCCTTTGTGCTTATGCCATTTCTTATAGCTTCTCGCAGGGTTTTTTCCGCACCTGAGGTATCGCCTTGCGCCAATTGTGTTTCTACTTTTACTTCGTAGGCATCTTCATTTTTCGGTGCGTTTTTGAGTGCCTGACTGGCATATTTCAACGCCTTGTCGTGGTATCCGAGTCCGGCACTGGCTTTAGCAGCCTCCAATTGTGTCCGAGGGTCTCGTTTTGCCTGACGCTCAATGCCGTCGAGGCGTTTTTGCAAGGCACTCATCGTATCACGGGTTTCCTCTATTTTCTGCTGAATCCAGGTTTCTTCGCCACTGCCGGACTGGCGCAGGGTACGCAAATCTTCCATTGCTTTTGCTGGGTTCCCACTTTTGAGGGAAGCGTCTGCGCGGATTTTGAGCAAGTCTGGGTCAGCTGATTTTGCATCTGGAGCGGCAAGGGCCAAATCATCTGCTGAAGCCGCAAAGTCTCCTTTTTTATAAAGCAGCGCACCGCGTTTTTGGCGGGCTTCCTGGTTTTCGGGAAATGATTCGAGCACCAAATCGTATGTCTCGATGGCTTTTTCTTCTTGTTTATTGTTCTTGTAGTTTTCTGCCAAAGCCAACATCATGTACATCCAACTGGTATCACTGGCAAGGGTTGTAGAGGGATTGGGCGGGGGTATATCTGTTATCAGGTTGGCTGCTATTGGCACCCGTGCTTGATTGGCCAGCACGATATAAAGCAAGTTGGTGACGGCAGCGGCATCGCGGGTCAATTGCTCACCTTCTTCTCTGGTTTTCAACAAATTGCTCAAAGTTGTATCGCCCGTGCTTAGTTCGACGCCGGCACCGAAGAGTTTGTAAAACACATCAATTTTATATTCTCGTTCGCTGCTTTTATTGATTTTTCCCCACACAATCATTTGCACATCGCAGTCACTGGCTATGTTCCCTGCTTCTGTAAAACTGGGATAGTTTTTCTCGATGTCGTACCCTTTGTTCACGGCGGCATCTGCTTTCAGGCCGGGAGTCCTGATAATGAGTTTGTTCAGGCCGTCCATGATTTCGAGTTCTGGCTCAAAATTTTTCATGTCGCCTGTTTGCCTGAAAGGCAAAATCATCACCCGGTACCGCGCATCCTTGCTGTAAGTGCTCAAACATTCATCTTTATCTTTTGCAAAAAATTGCCATGCGAGGATTGCAATCGTAAGTGCCACGATACCTCCTATCAAATAGTAGCGCCAAGCTTGTGCATGAGAAGGTTTGGCCTCGGCATCTTCAAAAGTCAATTTACCTGCTTCCAAACGGCGGATAATTTGCAAAGCATTGTCGGTCAGTTGGTTTGTGGCCAAACGGGCATTCTCTGGGGCGATGGTGTTTTTGAGTATTTGGGCTTTTACTTGGTACAATTCGCCTTGATTCACCCGGGCTGTTTGTGCCAATTCAGCGTATTTCGGGTCGCTGTCGAGCAAGGCGACCAATTGTTCCAAAGCCTGTTCTATATTGCCTCCCCCGATGAGTTGTTTTATCGTGGCAAGGGCATTGGGCAAGTCCATAATCTTTGTTTTTGTGCATTTGGCTTTAGTTGCCAGAGCGGTCGTTAAACGCGGGCAAGTTCAAAAGAATTTTCTAATGCCTTGTTAGGGTTCGTTTAAAAATGCTTGTTTATCAATGAAATAGCAGGAAAAACGAAAAATCGCGCCACCATTTTTACAAAAGTGGCCTCAAGGTTTTCCAAACCGTTTCGGCCAAAATCTTGTGCCCTTCCGCAGTGGGGTGGATGCCGTCGGGGAGGTTCAGCTTGGGGTCGCCACCCACGCCTTCAAGTAGGAAAGGGATGAGCGCGGCGTTGTTGGCTTTGGCTATGCCAGGGAACATTTTGTGGAAATCTTTGGCGTAAGAGCCGAGGTTGGGTGGCGCCATCATGCCTGCGACGACGAGTTTGCAGTCAGGGTACTTGGCTTTTACTTTGTCCAAAATGAATTGCAGGTTCTTTTTCGATTCAGCGAGGGGGAGGCCACGCAGGGCATCATTGCCACCAAGTTCGAGTACGAAAATATCTACTGGTTGCTGGAGTACCCATTCGATGCGGCTGGCGCCGTCGGCGGTTGTTTCGCCGCTCAGCCCCGCGTTTACACAAGTGTAGGGCAGGCCGAGGGAGTCTATTTTTTGCTGGATAAGTGCAGTGAAGCCCTGCTCGGGTGGGAGTTGGTAGGCCGCCGTGAGGCTATTTCCAAAAAAGACGATGTTTTTACGGGCAGTAGTGGGTTTGTTTTCTGCTGGGGCAGGTTCGGCGGCAGTGTTGGCGGATGCGGGATTTGTCGGTTCGTTTTGGCAGGCTGCGACACTGATTGTCAGGGCCAAAGCTGCGAGCAGGTATTTCATTTTCAAGCAATTGTTTGTTTACAAAAATCTACAAACAACTGCTATTCAAGAAGGTTGAGCGCGTTCCATACCTTCGCCCCATGCGCCGCTCGTTACCAACTGTTGATGAATTTGTGCAAGGCATCCGCGCCGCCAATCGTGTGGTGCTAGGGCAGGCCATTACGCTGGTGGAAAGTGCCCGCCCGGAACATCAGGCATTGGCTCAAGAGGTCATCGCCCAATTGCTCCAACTTCAATCTCCAATCAGCACCCACCAATCTCTCCGCATCGCCGTCACTGGTGCGCCGGGTGTGGGGAAAAGCACTTTTATTGAAGCATTGGGAATGCAACTGACCGGACAGGGCCGAAAGGTGGCAGTGTTGGCCATTGACCCGACAAGCTCGGTGAGCAAGGGCAGCATTTTGGGCGACAAAACGCGCATGGAGCGCCTCTCGACGAGCGAGTTGGCATTCATCCGTCCATCGCCTTCGGGTGAGTCTTTGGGCGGGGTGGCTCGCAAAACCCGTGAAACGATTTTATTGGTGGAGGCTGCTGGTTATGAAACAGTTATCGTCGAAACGGTGGGTGTGGGGCAATCTGAAATCGCTGCCCACAGCATGACCGATGTGTTTTTGCTGCTCCTCTTACCGGGTGCTGGCGATGAATTGCAGGGTATCAAACGCGGCATCGTAGAAATGGCCGACATCTTGGCGGTGAACAAGGCTGATGGCGACCGGGTAAAATTGGCAAATCAAGCCCGCGCCCATTATCTAAATGCGACACATTTGCTGCCGCCCAAACCCAGCGGCTGGTTGCCTAAAGTGTTGGCTTGCAGTGCGGAACAGGGGACGGGCATCTCGGAAATCTGGCAAACGATTCAAGATTTTAAAATGCACTCGATGGTCAATGGTTTTTTCCATCAAAACCGGCGGCAACAGGCGGGTTACTGGTTGCGAGAGGCACTTGAAGCAGGTTTGAAAAATGCTTTTCTGGCTCATCCTGCTGTCCGTGAAAAATTATCTGTTATAGAGCCAGATGTGCTGGCCGGGCGGATGTCGCCATTTGCGGCGGCGGAGAGCGTATTGGAAGTTTTTTTGAATAGGGCAAAGGCGTAGCTATTTGCCCTATTCAAATTCAATCTTTTTTGTTCCGGTCAAAAACTGCGGCATCCAAGCCCCGACGCTCCAGTTGGTCAGCCACATTGATGGCTTTGGCTTTGTCGTTTGTGCGGAGTACCACTACCGCTGCTTTGCCGCTGCTTGTTTTGGATATTTCAGCGTTGGTATAGCCCATTCGTATCACTTTTTCCAATTGGTCGCGGGCATTGTCCATTTGCGAAAAAGTACCTGCCCGCACGACCCAACGCCCGCTGCCCGCGCCTTTTACGGCGGTGCTGCTGCCTTTGCTGGTGGTGCTTGTTTTAGGCTTGGTTGTCGTGGGAGTGGTAGAAGTTGTGGTAGTTTTGGTTGGTTCGTCTTCGATTCCCCCTTGCGGTGTTGGTTTTTTTGTGCCGGTAGTTTGTTCTGCGGAATCGCGGCTCACATAAGTGCTGCCGTCACCGAGAGAGTCGGTTTGTGGGTGCAGTTTGCGGTGGGTTTCTTCCCATTCAGCTTCTTCTTGGGCTTTCAGTTGCTTTTCTTTTTGCATTTGACAAGCCTTGAAGCCGGCAGCGATGATGAGCGTTGCGAGCAGCGCATAGAGCAGATAGGTGAGCAGGCTATTCGTTTTCATACCGTGCAGTCGTTCGTTTAAAAGGTTAGAGAATCAAGTTTTTACGGGCGAAAGATAGGCCACTTGAAATGTACGGCCTACAATCTGCTAATTTTTCAAACGAATGGATTGTCAAGGAGTTGTAAGTTGATTGTCATTTGGCTCCGTGTCTGGGATAGTTTTCAAACCAAGTTTGACACTTTTTACTGTTTTCCCTGCCGCACAAGAAATCCGAAAATTTTGCTTCCCGTCTTTCCAAACGGCGGCTGTGTGATGGAAAATTTGTTTTGTGCCATCGGTATATTCCACCTCAAGATGAATCGGGACGGGTATGTTTCCTTTCCTTTTTATTACAATCGCCTGATTATTAGTGGCATCGTCTTTCGCAATTTCTTGGATTCCCAAGTCTGGATAGCCCCATTCAAAAAACCAAGCCCGCCAGTACCAGTCCAAGTTTTGGCCTGACACATCGTTCCAAGTTTGGAAAAAATCAAACGGCGCGGGGTGCTTACCCTTCCAACGGTTCATGTACTCGGTCATACATTTATGGAAAGTCTCGTAGCCCAACAAGTCGAGCAAGGTCAGGTAGGCATTTTGAGGGCGCTGATAGGAGGCATTCCGATAGCCGCTGGTCAAGTTGCGAGAGCGCACCATGGGCGGCACGTCATTGTCAGTCCCTGCGATATTGGAGTAGCCTCGCACCCCACCAATTTTGTGGCCGCTGAGCGAATCGGAGAGCATATAATCAAAAAATGAAGCCCAGCCCTCATCCATCCAAGCATACTCTTGCTCATTGATGCCCATCATAAATGGAAAATAAGTGTGGCTTACCTCATGGATGGTGAGCGTCATAGGAGAGCGCGGCGCGGTGCTTGCGTCGTTGCACATCATGGGGTATTCCATACCGTCGTTGCCGTTGAACACCGTCATGCTCGGGTAGGGAAATGGGTAACCGGGCAGCCAAGTGCTCATCAGGCGGATGCCGTCGGCGGCGATGCGGGCTACTTCGGGATAGTCCGTAGAGGCTGTGTTGTAAGCTGCGCTGACAAAAGTGCGGCGACCCGTTTTGTCGTCCACCACAACCGAGGTTGCGTCCCAGTTGTAGTGGTCGCTGGCGGCAAAGGCAAAATCGGGTACGTCCGACGCTTTGAATTTGAACACGTTTTGAGCCGCTTTTTTGTACACACCGCCTGCTTTCAATTCTTTTTCTGAAAAAATAGAAATCACGTCGGAAGCAGCATGGGCTTTTTGCCAACGCTCCAAATAAATGGGCGTGAAAATATCGGCAGCGTTTTGCAGCTCACCCGTGGCCCAAACTTGGAAGCCTGGCGGCATCGAAATCGTGACGTCGTAGTCGGCAAATCCGTGATAAAACTCGTACAGCCCCGTGTAAGGCGCATCGGCCCAACCGCGCAAATCGTCATAAACAGCAATCTGCGGATACCAATAGGGCACAAAGAAAATAGTGCTGTCGCTTGCATACTCGCGGGCGGCACCCTCGTCGGCAGGCAAAGTGTACGACCACCGCACAGTCATCGTAGCCGTGCTTTTCGGGGGTAAAGGGTTGTTTTTCAAATTGATATCAAGAAATGTGCTGAAGCGGCGGCGGTTTTTCTCGTCCACAATTGTCCCATTGTAGGTGAGTGCTTCTATCTGCACACCGTCATCGCTCACGTCAGAAGATGCCACATCGTAGGCGCGTTGGCCACCTTTTCGGTAGCGGTCGTGCTGGAGTTTGAAACGGATTTGTTTGAGCGAATCGGGGCTGTTGTTGAAGTAAGTGACGGTTTCTTCGCCGCTCAGCCGCCGGCTTTTTGGGTCAAGCGCGGCTGTTATGACATAGTTGGCGCGGTTCTGCCAATAATTGGGGCCCGGTTTGCCATCCCAACTGCGGGTGCCTTTTTCGTAGGGTTTTTGGAGATTTCGGGGGAAAAAGAGAGTGGTTTGGGCGATTGAAGATGCCAAAAAACTCAACAAAACGAGCAAAACAGATAGAGGACGGAGCATACTTTTTACAGATTGAAGTGGTGGCAAATGTAGCAGTAGTTGTCAAAAAGTTTTTCCCATTTGAACTTACAGTAGTTGCCCAAACAGGTTTGAGGCTTATCCAATAAAATAGAAAGCAGGCTGTTTTGAAAAAACGAGGCACCAAAAAATAAAAAACAACTTGAAAAAAGCAAATATTTTAAGGGTAATACAAAATCTTTATCGGTGAAAGTCAATGAGATAAAGAGCATTGACCGCATACAGTATGGTTGGGGCAAAAAAATGTGATGCACAAGTGATTTTAAAAAATACATTTGCTGCCGCGAAAATTCTCTGATTGAAAAATTTGACCAATTAGAATTGGCCGCAACCGAATATTTTACCAAACTCAAACTCTTCATTTTTTAAATTGTCTTAATCATGATTCGAAACTTACTGCTTTCAATCTGCTCGCTTCTGCTCCTCGTCGGGAGCCTCTCGGCACAACAACGCACTTGTGCTGCCAATGAGTTGCTCGCCAAGCAACTCTCCGAAGACCCCTTCATGCAACAGCGCATGCAGGACATTGAGCGCCACACTGAAGATTTCATCCAATCGGGCGGAGCGCAAGACCGCGTGGTGGTGACTATCCCGGTGGTGGTACACGTGGTCTATTACAACTCGACCCAAAACATCAGTGATGCCCAAATCCAGTCTCAACTGACAGTTTTGAACGCCGATTTTCGCCTTCTGAATGCCGATGCTGCCAACATCCCGTCTGTCTTTCAAGGAGCTGCCGCTGACTGCGAAATCAATTTTTGCCTCGCCACCCAAGACCCCAATGGCAACGCAACCACGGGTATTCAACGCCGCCAGACAACAGTGAATGGTTTTTCTTATACCAACGACGGAGTGAAATTTTACAGCTCGGGTGGTCTTGATGCATGGGATCGCGACAAGTATCTCAACCTCTGGGTGTGCAACATCAGCGGGGGTATTCTTGGCTATGCCCAATTTCCCGGCGGGCCGGCCAATACAGATGGTGTGGTGTGCGATTATGCTTATTTCGGCACTATCGGCACAGCCACTGCCCCTTTCAACAAAGGCCGCACAGCCACACACGAAGTAGGCCACTGGCTCAACTGCTATCACATCTGGGGTGACGATGGCACCTCTTGCAATGGCACTGACAATGTGAGCGACACGCCCAATCAAGCCGACGAAAACTACGGCTGCCCCTCTTTCCCGCAAGTGAGCTGCAGCAATGGCCCCAATGGCGATATGTTTATGAACTACATGGACTACACGGATGATGCCTGTATGTTTATGTTTACCAATGGCCAAAAAAGCAGGATGCAGTCCTTGTTTGGCGGCGGCGGCTCCCGCGCAGCACTGCTCACCTCGCCGGGCTGCCAGCCACCCGGCGGCGGTGGCTCTTGCGGCACCCCCTCCAGTTTGAGTGCGACAAACATCACACAAACCAGTGCTACCGTGAACTGGGGTACTGTGAGCGGAGCTACTTCCTACAATTTGCAATGGAAACTTTCGACCTCGGGCACTTGGACTACTGTGACTGGTCTGACGGGTACTTCTTATGGCTTGAGCAGTCTCACTGCAGGCTCAACCTACAATTATCAAGTGCAAGCCGTGTGCGGCAGTACTTCGGGTAACTACTCCAGCTCCTCATCTTTCACCACGACTTCGGGCAGTTGCGCCGACCAATACGAGTCGAATAATACGGTTGGCACGTCCAAAGTGATTCCGGTGAACACTACTTTCACAGCAAAAATTGCAACATCTACGGACAAAGACTACTACAAGTTCTCCAACACGTCCTCGACCCGCAACATCAAAGTTGAATTGACGACGCTGCCGCTCGACTACGATTTGAGATTGTACCGGAAAAACAACAATAACAACAACACAACCTTGCTTGGCTTTTCTGAAAATGCTGGAACGGCCAACGAACTGATTATCTATAACACGACCACCGTTTCCAGCAATTACATAGCTTACGTTTTTGGCTGGAATGGCGCATTCAGCAACACACAGTGCTATACACTGCGCGTCAGTTTGAGCAGCACCAACTGGCGTACCGACGGCAGCACGGATGGCGAAACGGAAGAAATTGAAATTCCGGTAGTGTTTGAAAATGCGGGTTTCGGAATGTACCCCAACCCTGCCTCCGACGAGATTACAGTCGAAGTGCCCTTGGAGGCCGACGCTGCTGTCGCAGTCACTATTCTTGACCCAGCAGGCAAAGCTGCTATCCAGCAACACCGCGCATTGACTAAAGGCGATAACCGCATTACTCTCGATGTAAGTCGTTTACCCAATGGCGTTTATTTTGTGCAAGTGCGCAACGGTGAACAATCATATACGCGCAAATTGGTAGTGAACAATTAAACCATTTTTGAAATTCATCAACCAATAAAAAGCGACCCCGGCGATAACTTTCGCCGGGGTCGCTCATTTTTATCTGCTAGCTGTCAACGCCCAATCTCTTGTAAATCAGAATAATAAATCAACGCCCATTCTCCATCGGGCTGTTTTGCGAACCGCCGCTCAAGACCGTAATTGGCCGATTTTGCACGGATCCGTTCGATGACCATGAGGTCGCCCAACATGCTCCTTTCGAGGATATAGTCGTTCGGATTGTAGCCTGTCCGTTGCATCCGCCAATTGTCTTGTTGCCATTCCGCGCTTTTTTTCTGATAATGTGTGCTGTCCACCTGTTCGCTCATATCACCTTGCAGCGGCCAAATAATGTGCTCTATTTGGTAAAGGCTGTCGCCATGGAATTTTTCATAAAAATCCAAAAAATCCTGTGGTACCGGCACGGTGGTTTGGGTAACCTGTTCTGCCTCGGTGGCTGTTTTTGGTTGGTTTTTGCAAGCGAAACAGAGAAAAAGTGCCAAAAGCGGCAAAGGGAAAAATCTCATGCGACAACATTTTTTGATTCCATAATAGCAGGCAAAAGTAGCCATGCCCGCCAAAACGTTTTAGCCAAAAGTATATTTGCTGCCGCATTTTCACCACCCAACCTCATATAGCCATGAATGGCATATACACGATACTTTTGCTCCTGCTTTCCAATGTTTTCATGACCGTCGCATGGTACGGCCACTTGAAATTCCAGCATCTAAAATTTTTTGAAAAAACGGGTTTGTTCGGACTGATTCTCGTCAGTTGGCTCATCGCGTTTATGGAGTATTGTCTTATGGTGCCAGCCAATCGTATCGGTTTCAGGGAAAATGGCGGGCCTTTCACACTCGTCCAACTCAAAGTAATACAAGAAGTTATCACGCTGTTGGTCTTCACGATGTTCGCGTTAGTCTTCTTCAAAAACGAGTCTTTGAAATGGAACCACTTTGTAGGGTTTGTCTTTTTGGTGCTCGCCGTTTATTTCATCCGGAAGTGAACATGGGCAACAAAAAGGCTTGGCAATTTTCGCTCACAATATCGCCGCCGCCCCTTTTTGCCTTTCTCTTTCTTGCTCCAAAAACACGCGCACCCCGCTGAAACTGACCGTTTGATTTTGAAAAAAATACTGCGCCGCCGCCGCTTCTTCTGCCGACGCGTCGAGGTGGTTGAGAATGTTGGTGAGGTGCATTTTCATGTGCCCTTGCTGGATACCTGTGGTGACGAGCGAACGCACAGCAGCAAAATTTTGAGCCAACCCAACTGCCGCCACAATGCACATCAATTCGGGGGCGGAAGGACGGCCAAGTATGTCGAGCGAGCGTTTGGCGAGCGGGTGCAAAGATGTGAGGCCACCGACCGTGCCGAGCGCGAGCGGTATTTCCAATTCAAAACGAAAAATACCTTCGGCCACCGTGCATCTGCTCAAACTGCGGTACTGTCCATCGCGGCAGGCGAATGTGTGGCCACAAGCTTCGGTGGCGCGAAAATCGTTGCCCGTGGCGAGCACCACCGCATCTATTCCATTGAAAATGCCTTTGTTATGCGTAGTCGCTCGGTATGGGTCAATTTGTGCGATGCGTACCGCTGCCGCAAATTGGTTGGCCAATTGAGCGGCATCCATGCCCTGGCTGCGCGCCGTTTCTTCAAATGACGCAATCGGTGCCTGCACCCAAGCACGCACCAAACATTGGGGCGTGTAATTGGACAAAATGGACATGATGACCTCCACGTCGCGCTCGGCGTCGGGCAGTCCGGGATATTCCGTCAAGAATGTTTCGAGCGAAGTAGCGAAGCGTTCCAGCACAGAATTGATGAAATTGGCGCCCATGCTATCGCAAGTTTCGAACGAAGCGCGGAGTTGAAAATAAAAAGGTTCGAGGTGGGTGAAATCGAGCAATTCGATGTCGCGGATACCGCCGCCGCGCTGCCGCATATTGGACGTGATATCGTCACAATCGGACACCAACTGAGCGCGGAGTTCGGGAAACAAACTTCGCAATTTTTCGGCTTGCCCCGCCCAGCGAAAATGTACCTGGCCAAGTTTCACGGTGCTGACGACTTCGGCGTGAAAACCACCCCGGTCGAGCCAAAACTTGGCAGCGCTCGAAGCCGCCGCGACCACGCTACTTTCTTCGATGACCAACGGCACAGCGTATATTTTGCCGTTTATCAAGAAATTGGGTGCGATGCTGTACGGCAGCACATAGTTGGCAATGGCGTTTTCTGTGAAGCCATCAATGACTTTTTGCGTTACCTCGTCCGCGTGTTGCCACTTGGCAAAATCGTTCGCCACAGTCACCGGGTCATGGGTGAAATGTTCTGTCAACCACTTGATTTTCTGCTGTTTGGTAAGTTTGGAAAAGCCGTTTATTGTTTTTGACATCTACTGTTGAACGTTGAAAGTTGGACGTAATCCCGCTGCAACGACAAACAACGGTCAACGGCCAACGAGTTATTTAACCCTGAGAAAAGTTTGCGCCAATTCCAGCCCTCGCACCTGTGCTTCCACATATGTGCGCAATTCTGTGTATTCGCCTCTAGCGTGTTTCAAAAAACCAGAGGCTTGGCCGAACACCGCGGGGAGCGCGGATTTTTTTATCAAAAAGTAACCGTCGAGAAAGTCCTGTACACCGCCCGAAACAATAAGGTGTCGAACTTGGCAACGGTCGCCGAGTTCGGATTTCAGTGCATTCACAAAACCGAGCATTTCTGCGGCGGAGTGACCCACGGCGGCTATTTTTTCGAAAATAAGTTGCTTCACCGGCTCGCTGCGCAAGAGTTCGAGTTTGGCAAAATTGGTGCCTCCGGCTGCAGCAAACTCGATTGCTTCGATGGGCAATTGCATCAACGCCCGCAAACTTTCCGGCCCAAAACCTTGCCCGACTTCTTTCACGATTATTTTTAAATCAAAGGTTTGCAGCAATTTTTGAATGGTCTCCAATGGCGAGTATTTGAACATATCGCCTTCTGGCTGCATGGCCTCCTGCAATGGGTTGACATGGACGATGAGGCCGTTCGCACGGAGTTTTTGCAGCAAAGCAGGGATGCGCTCTGTCTCTTTTTTTTCAAAAAGTTGCTCGATTTGTGCCACGCCGAGATTGGCGTAGAGTGGCAAATCTGGCCCGATAGTGTCGCGCACATCAAAGTCGGACAGATGTTCATCGCTGAAAAGAAGTTGGCGGCAAGAGCCGAGACCCATGCCGAGGCCAAATTCGGCGCAAGCCCGGGCGAGGTTGTGGTTGATGATATTTGCCAATGCTGTGCCGCCAGTCATGCTCGACACCCATATTGGGGCGCGTAGTGTTTTTCCCAAAAAAGAAAATGGAGCGAGCGAGCCGGGCGCTGGGTGAGGTGCCAACAGGGGCTCGTAAAAGAAGCGGCCATCCAACGCACCAGACTCGACCCGGCTTTTGAATGCCAATTCGATGTGGTCTTGTTTCCGGGAAACGGCGGTAGGGTCGTCATCGGACAAGCCGATGAGCACGGCTGGGTGTAGTTTGTTCTGGTCGTCGGATGCCATTTAAGATATGGTCGAGTGGCAAAGGTACGGTTTTCGGGATGTTGCGAAATAAAGTGGAAGCACGACCGCAATCGCGCCAATGGCGCTATCGAACTACTTTGAAGGAGAAGTGCCCGTTTCCTGTCGCGCCCCAAGTGCGTACCCAGATTGGCAGCAACATTTCTGTGCCGCG
>CAYZVM010000028.1:0-13662 GCA_964481485.1 uncultured Saprospiraceae bacterium
TCGACCGTTGGGGCGGGCGCGTTTTTTCTGCGGAAGATGCATTTGGCACTTGGGATGGAACCTTTCAAGGCAAGCCCACCAACCCCGGTGTTTTTCTCTATCGTTTGCGTTACAAATGCAACAACGAAGAAAAGGTGCGAACAGGAAGTCTCACCTTGTTGCGATGAACAGCTGCGGGAGGCTTAACACCCAGCCTTTTGTTATTTTTTAAACGATTGTTTAAAAATTGTGCGATCACTACCTGTGCTTCAGTCGCGCAACTTACCTTTGTGTCCGAAAGCGTTGAGCGACATCCGTTTTGATTTATCCGAAAAAACTTGACTGCCAGCCGCAAATGAGCGAGCGCCGCCAAGTCCCGACCAACTAACTTCCTTTGTTCTGGGTACTCCCAGCCTTTTCATCGAAATTTTACTCCGCCCAAAAATCGGCGCAATAGATTTGTTAGAGTAAATTTACGTCTGCAAGGAAGGGCGTTCTATGCGTCAGTTTGCCATAAAAACTTATTGCGCTGCCCTTCCCAATCCTACCTGTCTAATCCTCCTGCTCATCCGACCACCAAATTCCTGACTGTGAATCAGTATTTTCAAGCGTTTTTTCTTTTCAAAAAAACATTGTAAAACAACAGAACATGAATAAAGAATTACTTGACCGTATGCGGAAATACACCACTGCAGACGACGTGCGTGCCTTGGGGATGTACCCCTACTTCCGCGAAATAGAATCCGAACAGGATACCGAAGTGATTATCAATGGCAAGCCAGTTTTGATGTTCGGTTCCAATTCCTACCTCGGGCTCACCAACCACCCCAAAATAAAGGAAGCCGCCAATATAGCCACCAACCGATACGGTACCGGCTGTGCTGGCTCACGTTTCCTCAACGGCACCCTTCGCATCCACATCGAACTCGAAGAGGCGCTGGCCGACTACCTGAATCAAGAAGCCGTGTTGCTGTTCAGCACTGGTTTCCAATCCAACTTGGGCACCATCGCACCGTTGGCAGGCCGGCATGACTATATCTTGATTGACGAAAGAGTGCACGCTTCCATCATTGACGCGACCCGCCTTTCGTTTGCCCGCGTCCAAAAATTCCGTCACAACGACATGGAGGATTTGGAAAGAAAAATGGCTGCGCTCGAGCCCACTACTTTGAAATATATCATCGTGGATGGCATCTTCAGTATGGAGGGCGACATCGCCAAAGTGCCTGATATTGTGCGCATTGCGCAACAACACAACGGCGTGGTGGTAGTGGACGACGCACACGCCATTGGTGTCATCGGCGACCGCGGCACCGGCACGGCCTCCCATTTTGGCATCCAAGACCAAGTGGATATCCAAACTGGCACGTTCAGCAAATCGCTGGCTTCGCTCGGCGGATTCGTCGCGGCCAGCCGCCCCGTCATCGAATTTCTCAAACACCACTCGCGCGCGCTCATTTTCAGTGCCAGCATGACACCAGCCTCTGCCGGCAGCGTATTGGCGGCGCTCGAAATTATGAGAGACGAGCCGGAACGCATTGATCGCCTTTGGGAAAACACCAACTACGCCCTCGCCCGATTCCTCGAGCTGGGCTTTGAGGTGGGGCCGAGCGAATCGCCCATCATCCCGATATATGTACGCGACAACATGAAAACCTTTGCCTACGCCACTTCCTGCTTCGAGTCCGGGGTATTTATCAACCCCGTCGTGTCGCCCGCCGTGCCCAGCGAAGAGTCGCTCATCCGTTTCTCGCTGATGGCCACCCACTCGAAGGAGCAAATAGACCGCGCCATCGGCATCATGTACGAAGGGGCGTTGAAACTCGGCATTCTCGGCAACGCGGAAGAAGAATCTGTGTCGGCAGAGGTATTGGTACCTGCATGAAAAACTGCTTACTTGTCATCATTCTACAAAATAAATGACAGGCGTTTTTTTTGATTAAAATATTGAAAATCAAATTCTTAACCAGCTCTACTGGGAATGCCTGAAATCATAAAAGTCGAATCCAAAAGCCAACTCCGGCAGTTCATTGACTTCCCGCATGACCTGTATGCCAATGACACGAACTACGTCCCAATGCTCTACATGGAGCAAGAGGCGTTGCTCAATCCGAAGAAGTCGCCCTTTTTCCTGCACTCCAAAGCGGAATATTTTTTGGCAAAAAAAGATGGAAAAATCGTTGGGCGCATCGCAGCTATCCGGAACAACAACCACATCGAATTCACCGGGCGACAGGAAGGTTTTTTTGGTTTTTTCGATGTCGTCAATGACTATGAAACCACGAAAAAACTGCTCGACACGGCGACGGAGTGGCTGCGCAAAGAAGGGTTGAACAAAGTCATTGGCCCCGCAAGTTTTTCCACCAACGAAGTCGTGGGGATGCTGGTCGAAAACTTTGACGAGCCGCCTTTTGTGATGAACGGCTACAATGCCCCGTATTACATCCAACTCGTTGAAAAATATGGGTTTACAAAAATGACCGACCTGTTTTGCTACGATTTGGTACAGTCAGCCATGCCAGAAAGCGTGATTGAATTTGCCGATAAATTGGAAAAACGGCTGGCCGAACGGGGCATCACCATTCGGACGATAAACATGAAAAACTATATGCAGGAAATCGAGCGATTCCTGCCAGTTTACAATGCTTCTTGGGCCGAAAACACGGGTTTTGTGCCGATGACCGATGCCGAAGTGCGGCAAATTGGCAAGGATTTGAAAATGGTGATTGACCCCGATTTCGTTTATTTCGCAGAAAAGGACGGACAAATTATAGGTGTCTCACTCTCCATCCCGAACGTCAACGAGGTGCAAATCAAGATTAAACGCGGGCGATTGTTCCCCTTTGGCGTGTTCAAATTGCTCTTCGGCCTGAAAAAAATACAGAGCGTCCGCATTCTTGCCCTCGGCACCGTCAAGGAATATCGCCGCCTCGGCATTGATGTTTGTTTTTACGTCCGCAATATCACGACCGGGCGGCGCAAAGGCGTTTGGCGCGGCGAAGCATCTTGGATTCTGGAAAACAATACCCTGATGAACAGCGCAATGGAGCGCATCAACGGCAAGGTCTATCGAAAGTACCGGCTGTATGAAATGAACATGTAGACCAAAAACCATTCAATGGCGTGCTTGAACAATTGGCGCTTCAAAAACAACTGTTCAACACAATCCTGTTTTTGAATAACACATTGACACACAATTTTGTAACCGCTATTTCACACAACATGAGCAAACAAATAACCATAAAGCCAGCCACGGGCAAACTTGGCATCCTCACGCCGGGCATGGGCGCAGTGGCTACTACTTTTATCGCGGGTGTCATCGCATCGCGCAAAGGAATCGCGCTCCCGATCGGCTCATTGACGCAAATGGGTACCATCCGACTCGGCAAACGCACAGAAGACCGCAACCCTATCATCAAAGATTTTGTGCCTTTGGCAAAACTCGACGACATCGTGTTTGGCGGATGGGATGTGTACAGCGACAATGTGTACGAAGCTGCCGTACAAGCTAAAGTGTTGGACAAGCCGTTGGTAGATTTGCTGAAAGAAGACTTGCAGAAAATTAGCCCGATGAAGGCCGTTTTCGATAAAAATTATGTCCGCAACCTTGACGGCACGCACGTGAAAACCGGCGCGACCAAAATGGATTTGGCCGAACAGCTAATGGAGGACATCCGCCAATTCAAAAAAGAAAATGGCTGCGACCGCCTCGTCGTCGTATGGTGCGCCTCCACTGAAGCCTACATCGAGGCGAGTGATGTGCATCAATCGCTCGAAGCCTTCGAGGCTGGCCTGCGCAACAACGACGAGCGCATCGCGCCGAGCATGATTTATGCTTACGCCGCGCTCCAATCGGGTGTGCCTTTTGCCAACGGTGCCCCCAACCTGACTTGCGACATCCCGGCCATGCTCGAATTGTCGCACAAGACCAAAACCCCCATCTGTGGCAAAGATTTCAAAACTGGCCAAACGCTGATGAAAACCATCGTAGCACCGGGCCTTCATGCACGTGCATTGGGTGTAAGAGGTTGGTTTTCAACAAATATACTCGGCAATCGCGACGGCGCGGTGCTGGACGCGCCGGAGAATTTCAAGACAAAGGAAGTCTCGAAAGGCAGTGTGCTCGACGGTATTTTCAATGCCGAGCAGCAGCCTGACCTCTACGGCGAGATTTACCACAAAATCCGCATCAACTACTACCCGCCGCACGGCGACAACAAAGAGAGCTGGGACAACATTGACATTTTTGGCTGGCTCGGCTATGGGATGCAAATTAAAATCAACTTCCTCTGCCGCGACTCCATCCTCGCCGCGCCGGTGGTGCTTGATTTGGCGCTGTTCCTCGATTTGGCGCAACGCAGCGGGCTTGTGGGCATCCAAGAATGGCTGTCGTTCTATTTCAAAGCACCGCAAACTGCTCCCGGCCTGCCGCCGCAGCACGATATTTTCAAACAACTGAGCAAACTCGAAAACACGCTCCGCTACCTCATGGGCGAGGAGCTTATTACACACTTGGGTCTCGATTACTACGAGGACTTGGTGAAAGAGTACGAGGAGATGATTCCGGCACATCATTCATGATTGGGCGCGGATTTGACTTTTTTGATTGACGATTTAAGATTACATGATTGTAGATTTTTGATGTCGCGTAGAGTCCCTTTTGAGTTGAAAACTCTCAACTTCTAAACTCTACAATCATGTAATCGGCAATCTGAAATCAAAAAATGAAAGGCTCCGATAGATAAACATGAAGGGATTTTACAGAATAACAGCCATTGGCTTCGGTACGGGCAAACTGCCCATAGCGCCCGGTACTTGGGGTGCAGCGCTGGCAGCCCTGATGATGGTACCATTGATGTGGGCTGCTCCGCCTGTCACACAGTTGGTGCTGATAGCAGCCATCGTAGTGTTCAGTTTCTGGTGCGCAAAGGCGGTGGATATGTTCGCCGATGAGTGGGGCGAAGACCCCTCGCGCGTCGTGGCAGACGAGATGGTCGGTATGTGGCTGACGTTGGTCGGTTTGCCGCTCACACTCGGCAACATCGGCTTGGGCTTCTTGTTATTCCGGTTCTTCGACATTGCCAAGCCATTGGGGATTCGCCGTTTGGAAAAAATCCCAGGCGGCTGGGGCGTAGTGCTCGACGATGTGTTGGCAGGTGTTTATGCCAATGTTGTGCTCCAGATTATCAACCTGTATTTTGGGGATGCCCTTCTTTCTCAGAAACTGTTTTAGAACCTCTACCCGGTGAGGAGTTTTAAAACAGTTTCTAAAACCCTATTTAGTGCGTTGTGAAAAAACGATTGACAAAAATTGATGAGCGACGGTCAAAGGTCAACAGCTTGCCCGTAGAAATCGGGGAAGAACAATTGATATTACCCGCTCACCAACGTCTAAAAAAAACAGTGGAGCTATTGAGCAAATACGGCTCAACGTCGCTGCTGGCAACGGGAGCGGACTTTACGGCGTTTCATTTGGCGTTGACATACTTGGGGGCGACCCCGGTGCAAGCAACGGTCATCGGTCGGTCGGTCGGTTCGGTAGTGGCTTTTTTGTTGCATCGCTCTTGGGTGTTCAAGTCATCCAACAAACGCAACGGGAACATTTTGATGCTCAAATACGTCATGGGGATTTTCATTGGTATGGGGATGAATGTCGCGGGGGTTTGGCTTTTGAATGGTTTTGCGGATTTGGCGGCTTGGCCTGCGCGGGTGCTGACGGCCTCTGTGGTGTGGTTGTTCGGTTTTTTGTTCAACAAAAAAATTGTTTTTGGGTAAAAATTGGCCGGCAATAGAATTACAACAAAAGGGTAATTGAAACGCTAAAAACCACCCTCGACCTTTGTGTTAAAATTTGCTTGTTGCGGAAAACCTTTAAAACCAAAATCTGCCTCAATCCGTAAATATTGACCAAAACTCACTAAAAAACCACGCATTTGCTGTTACCAATTTAATCCGTGCGTGTCTTATGCCCTCGTAAATACCAAGTGAAGCCCCTCTTTTCCAAAATCTTTTTGTCGCAAAAGGTGTTTTGACACTAAAACGCCCGACATTCAAAATTGAAACGAAGCACCATTTTGAGAACAGTCTTAATTTCTATCGTTATGAACGCAAAATCCAACAGCCGCCTTTGGCTGACTTTCCTCTTGCTGGCACTGAGTTGGCCGGTTTTTTCCCAAACAGTTACTACTATCGTGCATGGCCGCGTAATAGATGCGGGTACACAAGAGCCGATGCCTTATGTGAGCCTCAAATTCGACGGCACCAACTTAGGCGTAGTGTCAGACATCAACGGCAATTTTTTCATTGAGACAAAAGAAAAGGTTTCCACGCTCACGGTTTCTCTCGTGGGCTACCAGACGACTACTTTGAAAGTAGCGCTGGGCAAAGACAACGAACTGAGCGTCCTGATGCGGGAAGGCGGAAACGAACTGAAAGAAGTGACCGTGCGCGTGGAGAAATACCGCAACAAAGGCAACCCTGCGGTGGAACTCATCAAAAAGGTGATAGAGAACAAGGATAAAAACCGGAAGGAAGGGCTGGATTTTTACGAATACGAAAAGTATGAAAAGGTGGAGTTCGCCCTGAACAATATCACCAATAAAACCCGCAACGGTCTGGTGTTTCGCCCTGTCAAGTATATTTTTGACTATGCCGACACCAGTAAACTGACCGGCAAAGTCAACTTGCTGATGTATCTGCGCGAGTCTTTGTCCGATGTTTATTACCGAAAATCGCCCAACGCACAAAAAGAATATGTGCGGGGCGAGCGCAATGTGGTGATAAAGAACGTCTTCGATTTGCAGGGTATCTCATTTGCGGTGAACAATATGTATCAGGAAGTCAATTTTTACGACAACGCGATTGACCTCCTGACAATGCAGTTCATCAGCCCGCTCAGCCCGATATCGCCCGCCATTTACCGCTTTTATATTGAGGACACGGTGTCTATCAACGGCACTCCCTGCGCCCACATGTACTTCGCCCCGCGCAACAAAACGGACGTGGCTTTTATGGGGCACTTGTACGTTGCGCTCGATTCTACTTACGCTCTCCGCAAAATCGAAGTCGGCATTCCCAAGGATATCAACCTGAACTGGGTAAATGAGATGCAGATTTCCCAGGAATTCGATTGGGTAGGCAATTCGTCGGACACGCGCGGCCTCATGCTCAGCAACGACAGGATTTTTATTGATTTTGGTTTTTTCAAAGGCGACAGCACCCGCTCGCTGCTGGGCACCAAAATCACGTCGTACAAAGACCATATATTGAATCAACCCCTGCACGACTCGCTGTTCAGCACGCCGGTGGAGGTGGTGCAAAACGAAAAGATTTTCCAACAAAGCGAGTCGTTTTGGGCAGAAAGAAGGCATTTGGAGCTGAGCAAACAGGAATTGGGGCTGGAAAAAATGATTGACACCTTGAACAAAGACCGCAAATTTCTCCGCATCGTCGGTGCTGTGCGTTTCTTGTTTGAAGGATATACACCGATAGTACCTGCTTTTGAAGTCGGGCCAGTGAACACTTTTTATAGCTTCAACCCCATAGAAGGGCTGCGTGTGCGGGTTGGGGGGCGCACCAGTTTCAAATTCAGCAAAAATTTTATGCTCGAAGGATACGGTGCGTATGGCTTCCGCGACAAACAATGGAAGGGGTACATCGGTGCCAACTATGCGCTCGGCGGCAGCACGGTGCGAATGTTTCCGCTCAACCAAGTGCGGGTGTGGTATCAGGACGAAATCAAGATTCCGGGTCAGGAGCTGCAATTTGTTCAGGAAGACAACTTCTTCCTCTCGTTCAAACGCGGCTTGAACAACAAGATGATTTACGGGAAAACCTTTGGCATAGAATACATAAAGGAGAATCGGAGCGGGTTTTCATACAGTGTTTTTTCCAAAAAAATCGTCCAATCGGGAGCGGGGGCGTTGCTGTTCGATTACCGGCAAAATGAGGACACGCTGTACAAACGCGACATCAGGGTGACAGAGGTTGGCTTTACGCTGCGCTATGCACCGAACGAAAAATTCTATCAGGGCGCCCGGTACCGCACGCCGTTCCTGACCAAAGACCCGATATTCGACTTTTCTTACACAGCAGGCATCAAAAACGCCCTCAACGGAGAGTACGACTACCATTCGCTGAAATTCAAAATGAGAAAAGGGATGTTCCTTTCTCCCATCGGTTGGGGTATCCTGACCGTGGAAGCCGGGCGCACTTTTGGGAAAGTACCTTATCCTTTGCTCGTTGCGCACCGCGCCAACCAAACTTACGCCTACCAATTGGAATCGTACAACCTGATGAACTTTCTTGAGTTCGTGAGCGACAAGTATGCTTCCATCAACTATTTCCACAACTTCGGCGGTGTCATTTTTGGGCGGATTCCGTTGTTGAAACACCTGAAACTGCGCGAGGTATTCACCGTGAAAGCACTCTGGGGCGGTGTGGACAAAGACAACCTCCCGACGGCGAGCAACGGCCTGCTTACTTTCCCAACCGATGATGCGGGCAACCCCATCACCTTCACGCTGGAAAAGAAGCCTTACATAGAGGGAAGCATCGGTGTGGCCAATATTTTCAAAGTCCTGCGCGTGGATTTGGTGCGCCGTTTCACCTATCTCGACAACCCCGGCGTGACCAAAATGGGCATCCGTATCCGTTTCAAACCCGAATTTTAACCAACCAACTCCGATGCTCACGCTATTGTTGTTAGGTGTCGTGCGCTACCTTTGGCGCCACATCCGAAGAGTCTGATACATTCAGGCAGGATTTCCAAAATTTGACGACTTACCGGCATTTTGGAAATCTTGCCTGACCAATTTTCCAACCAACCTCGCCTAAGGGATTGCGAAGAACCATGAAAAAATCCTTACTCGCCGATTTAGATTTTTCAGCAGAAAAAAAGCATACATACGTCTTACTGCTGAGTGCGCCTGTGCTACTGAGCCTTTACTACTATCACGGTGCGCCGTCCAAGTTTTTGGAATACTTTCCCTCTTTTGCCCATGAGGAAAACGCCGCGCTATACGGTCATTACTGGCAGTTCTTGTGCCTTTTTGTACTGGTGGGGATGCTGCCTTTTTTTTATTGGGTGGGGGTGATGAAAGTGCCGCTCGCGCAGTTGGGCCTCGGCTTGGGCGACTGGAAAAGGGGGCTGCTGTTGGTGCTTATTTTGGTGCCATTGTTGGTGGTGCCGCTGATTTGGATAGCTGCCGGGATGCCCGACATTCGAGGCGAATACCCGATGTTTCGCGCCTTGTATCAAAAACCGCAGTTGTTTTGGCGCTACGAAATCGCGTACATCCTGCTGTACTATGTTGCTTGGGAGTTTTTCTTTCGCGGTTTTTTGCTGTTCGGCCTTGCCCGGGATCGTGATGTGGGCGCGACAAATGCGGTTTTGATACAAACCATTTCTTCGTGCCTCATTCACCTCAATAAGCCCGAAAGCGAGACACTTGCCTCTATCGCCACGGGTATTATTCTCGGCGTTATCACCCTGCGCACCCGCTCTATTTGGTACGCGTTTGTGCTTCATGCAAGTGTCGGGGTGCTCACAGATTATTTTGTCCTGCTGCGAACAGGAGGCATTTTTTGAAAAAAACAGGAAAGCGGGGGCTTCCCGATTTTCGGGTTTAGCCTGAGAAACCGCAAAATTTAAAATGAAAAATGTAAACTGTCGAGCGGCGCGTGTCTCAAGGTCTTTGCCCCAACGTGCTCATTTTTACGGTTTTATATTCTAAATCTTGCGGTTTTTCAGGTTAAACCCGAAAACCCTTACACCCGCACCACCATCAATTTCCCGCTTTGCATCCGCCCATCTTTTAGAATCCGGATGGTGTAAAAACCTTCGGCCAAATCGCTGACGACGACCGTGTTTTGACCAGCCTGTGGTTTTTCCAATTTGCGCACGGCTTTGCCTTCTGAATTATAAATCGTGACCGACTGCACATCAAAAGGCAGCTCGAGCATAAACTGGCTGCTGGTCGGGTTGGGGTAGTAAAGTGCCTGCCAAGTTTGCCCCGGCAGTTGTTGCTGCGGGTCGTCCGCAAAAAGGATTTGCGATTTGCCCTCGCAGGTCTGGATGGTGGTGTATTCGGTGATGAGACGCACGAGCAACTCGTTGAGCGGTTCCACTTTGTACTCGTCGGAGGTGGGTTCGAGGTGCTTGCCGCCGATGCCGCTGTGGTCGGTGAGAAAAACGTAGGTTCCGTTGGTGGCGAGGCCAAAAAATTTCATCAAAAACTCCGTGTCTTTTTGGATGCCGCTGGCCGTCACCGGCACAATTCGGATACCCAACCGGGCAGCCTCACGAATGCTTTTTTGGAGGCTGGCATTTACTTCGGGCGATTGGTGCGGGCTGGCATCTAACACGAGAAAGCAGATGCGGGCGATGGCGTTGTTGCTCCATTTTTGTCCAAAAATGGCTTCTTCGAGTGCGCTGTGTACGGCTTCGGGGTAGTCGCCGCCGCCGTCAGCGTTTTGTTTTTTGATAAAATCCACCGTCTTGGAAATATCGGGCGAAAGGCCGCTGCTTTTGGTGATGTAGGCGTCGCCTTTGTCGCGGTAAAACACCGTGCCCATGCGGAACGCGAGACTGGGATTGCGGCCTTTCGCCCGACCGATGACATCGAGCAATTCCGTTTTTAGATACTCAATTTCGTCGCCCATACTGCCCGTCGCATCCACCGCCCACACGATGTCCACATTTTTGGGCGCGTTGCATTCGGCATTGATTTTCAGAAAGTTAAGACCGTCTTTGGCGGTTTTGGGTTGAGGGATTTCGTATTTTTTGCCATCCACCCAAACCTCAATGCGATGTGTGCCTTGCAGGGATGGAGTGAGGGCGGGATTGAATAAATGCGCCCACAATTCCGCCTTGCCCGTGTTGTCGGTTCTTGCTTCCCAAACAATTTCACCGGCTTTTAACTGAACAACGGCATCGGCAACCGGAAAATCCTGCTCGTTGGTAAGCAGCACGGTGTACCGGTTTTTTGGGAAAAAACCATACATCGTCTGATATTGCTCTATCTCTCCATCGGTGAGCAAATCCGTCCAGTGGCGATTCCAATTGTGGAGGTCGTTCCATTCTCCAGCGGTGAGCAGGCCGGCGCGGGGCGTGGGCTGAGTCGGGCCGCCCGGTGGTGGCACAACCGTTTCATCTTCAACGATTTCGACTTTTTCTTCGTAAGTTTCTGGTGAAAAAACGGTGCGCACTTTTTTCATTTCGCCATCTATTTCTATCACGTCATAATCTACTGGTGGCGGCGGAGCGGGCTCTCCGGCAATAGCGGGTTTTGCTTTGGCTGCGGGTGGCTCGGTACGGGATAGTTTTTCTGCGCTTTTTCGTTTGGCACGAACAGCATCCCTACTGCTCTCCGTGGTGATACGTTCTGTTGCGACCACTTCCTTGAGTTCATCGGTACGCGCAGCGCCCATGCCGGGAGGCGTGCTATAAGATGTCGCCGAGGATTTGGAATCCCGGACGACCACCTCTTCCAATGTCACGCCACTCTCAAGGAGGATATCAAGTTGGTTTTCCTGCTTTGCCAACACCTGCACGTCCGTGATGCGCAGGGTGACATAGCCGGGGTGGGAAAACTCTACGTCGTATGTATCGGGAGTGAGTTCGAGCAGGTATTTGCCCTCGGCGTTGGCGGCAGTTTCTTTGATTAATGCTCTGTTTTTCAGGATTTTGATGGAAGCACCGATGAGGGGTTCCCCCGATTGGTCAGAGACATTTCCGGTCAAAAAAGTTTGTTCGGCAGGGAAAAAAAGAGAGGCGAGCACCAGCCAAAAGGAGCTGAGGAAGAGTGTGATTTTCATAAAAAGGAAGGTTTTGGTTTGGAAAAAATGCTACACGGGCAAACGGATGTTCGCGGCGGTCGGATTTGCACAACACACTGGAAAAAACTTTTTACCGCCACAACATTTTCCCTACTTTCCACACCGGCGACCACTCTTTTTGCACCCGAAAATAAGGTTTCTGCACCGCCCCGAACTGTCGCCGCACCCGCTCTATGGGGCGAATCATGCTGCCGACAAAATCGAATACTGGCAGTTTCAGCACTTCATTAGTATGGCGGATGGCCTCCCATGTCAGCAGGATGCCCGCGCCGGAATGGCGCAATGCGGGGCTGTCGCCGGCCATCAAGTAGTAAGCCGAATGAGCGTCCCACACGAGATAGGCGACGGAATGCACCGCGCCTGTGTGGCGGTCGGTGGCGAAGAAGATTTCCCTTTGGCCGCGTTGGGCGAGCGCTTCGTCCAAGCGGCGCAAGAACTCGTGCTTGACAGGCGCCTCCAGCCCTTTCCGCCCATAACTCTGGTCGTGGATTTCTATAAAACTATCCAATGCGCCTCCTTTTTTCACTTCTACCAATTCGTGTGCTTTGGGGACTTTTTGGTTGCGGTAGTCGGAGGCGATGTTTTTCCAAACGGAATCTAAGTCATTGACAGACAGAATGTAAGAATACCGCGTCGTCTGCCGGAAACCGCGCCAGTACAGCGGCAGCCAATTTTGGGCGGTGTAGTTGAAATCTTGCTCGAAGGCAGCGAGGCTGGGCGGCATTTGGTCGAGCAAATCAGCCAGGATGGACATTTCTTTGCGCGGGATGCGCCATTCGGGCAGCAGGTAAGGCCCCATCATGCGGGCGAGTTGTGGCATGGCGACGTAGCGCCACCAACCTTTTTTTTTCAAAAAATAGGGCCAAACGGCCACGACGCGCCCGCCTTTTTCCAACAATGCGGCATCCCAGTGGCCACCTTCGCACACGGCATCCAAGTACCACGGCTGCATGAACAGTGGCAGGTCGGGCGCATTGTGGCAGAACTGGGCATAAGCGTCGCGATGCTTCATGGAGCAAAGGTGTGGTGAAGTTTCCAATTTGAAAGCAACGCCAAATCTCCAATTTTGCCCTACTTTGCACCACTCATTTTGCCATTGCTCACTCATTTTCGCCTATGCCCGCTCCAATTCGCATCGCCCTCGCCGACGACATGGAACTGTTCCTCGAAAGCCTCAGCGCCCTTTTGGCCAATACTGATGGGGAAATAGAAGTGATTTGGAGCGCCCGAACGAGCGAGGAGGTTTTTGAAAAAATGAAAGTCCAACAGCCCGACGTGCTGCTCCTCGACTACGTTTTTAAAGAAAAAGATATCGAAGGGCCCGAAATCTGCCGGTTGTTGCTCGCGGAGCTTCCCAATCTTCCCGTGCTTATTCTCAGTGCGCACAGCGAAATTGCGTATATCCGGGAGGCTTTGGCGAAAGGCGCGAAAGGCTACACCTCCAAAGAGATAGGCAAAAAGGAACTGCTCGACGGTATTCGGGCTGTGGCGCAGGGAGCGTTTTTTCTCGACCAAACGGCTCTCGGCGAGGTGATACGCTCGGTCGTGCTGCCCTCCAAAAAAAATTCGGGCACCTTGCTCACGCCCCGCGAATCGGAGGTGGCACTGCATTATGCGAAAGGAAAAGCCGTGAAAGAAATCGCCGCTACCCTGTTTATCAGCGAGGATACGGTGGAAAGCCATATCAAAAATATCCGTTCTAAAACTGGATGCACGAGCCGCTTTGAGGCAGGTGAATGGTTGAAAAAGAACGGATTGTGGGAGGAATAGCATTGACTCCCAGAGCCTGCCGTCATTGGGTCATGGCTGTTTTTGGGAATTCGATGCTGACAAAAGTGCCTTTTC
>CAYZVM010000028.1:13762-22537 GCA_964481485.1 uncultured Saprospiraceae bacterium
CATCCACTTTCATATTGATAGCGGCGAGGTTTACGCAGGCGCTGTCGTGCAAGTCGCGGGCGATGCGTTTCCGCTCGTTCTCCGCAGCCAATATCAGCGCATTGAGGTTTTCCTCTTTGTCGCGGGCGACTCGGAGCTGGCTTTTTTGATTGATTTCAACAAGGCGCAAATAGCGCCGCACGGCAAAATTGAACACCAACACCATCTCCAGAAAAAAAGCGGCGATGACAAACGGCGAGAGGAAAAACGTGTTGGCGATGCCAAAAAAGGCGAGTATCCGGTCAGACAAATCATAACCCGAGGAACCATAGCCCAAGTGTTGCAGTGACGTGATGCCTACGCCTATAAAATTGAGCGCGATGACCAACAGCAGCCACGAAAAACGACGGCGGCTTTTAAAAAACATTTCGCGAAACAGCCACGCCAGCATCACCAAACAAAACAACGCAAGGAACCCCAAAAACAAACTGAATACCTCGCTGGTGAACCTCGGCCCTGGTGGCAACAAACGGATGAGTTGGAGCAGCAGGATAAACAGAAAAACCCCGATGGAGAGGTCAATAAAGCGGTTGAGGCGGGGTGCGAGTTTGGGCAAATCGAAGTACAAACGAAAAAACTGAATGCCAAACACCAATCGCAAGTTGTTGAGCGCCATTGGCACAACGTGCTGGAAATCACCGTTGTTTTTCCAAATATACATGAAACCCAGCCCCAAATGCGCCGGAATAAAAAGTGCCGTCACTAGCACATACCCGAAATAATACCATTGGAACGGTTGTCGGGAAATGACAATCAGAATGCCTTGCAGGATGAGAAACAGCACGCTGAAGACGTAGAAAATCGTCATCAAAATATCCACAATCCATTGCTGATGGCCTTTTCGCTCGTCTCTTTCAAAAAATAAAATGCGCAGGTGCACAGGCGAATCCGAGCTGATGCGCAAGTAAAACCAGGAAGTATCGCTGTTGCTCAAATAGGCCGGAAAATGAAAATTGCGGAATGCCTTGCCATAGCGGGCATTGAATGTGGAGTCGGTGCCGGTTCTGTACACCGTGTCCTTCTCCGTGTTCAGGGCGTAAAAAACGATGTGATTGACAAATGGGTTGACGACCTCTACACGGAATTCTCTGAATTTTGTGTGGTTCATCACGCTGAACCTCAACCAAGTATCTTTATGCTTGCCGCCCACAAAATTGCAACAGGGGTCTTTAATCTCAAACAATGAATCCGGCACGGCTTTCACAAGTTCTTTTGCGCTCATCTGGCCGCTCATTTTTCGTTCAAAAAGCGTGTCCAGCACCCGGCTCGTTCGAACGTCTTGCAACATCTGAACACTTACCTGCCGGTCAAGCATATTTTTGCTCAGCGAATCGGGGGGCGCGTACATCACTTCGGTCAATTCCATCGGCCCATCTCCCCCAGATTTGATATCGCTCTTTGTTGGCCACTTTGGCAACACATACAATGCCACCACTGGCGCTGCTAGCAGGGCGATTGCGATAAACAAGTTTGCTTTTTGCATACGATAGGGTGATTAAAGATTAAAAAAACTGGTTTTTGGGGCAATTCGTCTGCAAAAGTGACCGACTTTTCACCCGATGCCAACCTCGCAGGCGGTGATTCTGCGAAAATCACTGTTTTCACGGGTTTCCGGGATGTGACAAATAAAAAGCGCCCGCCTCATCCAGGAGAGAGTACCAAACCAAGTCCTGCTCAAACTTTGCTCAACCTTGTTCAAAAAACAATTGCGAGTTTTGAGGCTGAAAAAAATCCCTACAGACGATGACTTTTCTTGATTGGCTCTTTCCTTTTGGCCGAAAAGCAGACACGAAGGGCAAGTTCACACAACTCAAGGCTGGACTTATCCTTAAAACCATCGAGCGGCTGGAGCAGCGAATCAGCGACCGTTTTCCCGACTCCGGCTTGTTTCGGGTGTGCGCCGAATTTCGCTTATTGTCTCACGAGTCCGAGCAATTGGCACAGCGGCTGAAGCCCCCTATTTGGCCAGTGCGCGTGGTGGCTTTTGTGGCTGCCGGGTTGTTGGTGGGGCTGGTGGTATGGGCGATAGCGCAGTTGGTGACACAATTTACTTTGAGCGCAGAGGGCATACACGAACTGCTTCAAACCACCGAATCGGTCATCAACGAATTGATTTTTCTTGGCCTTGCCCTGTTTTTCCTTGTCGGGTTTGAAACTCGTATCAAACGCCGTGCTGCGCTCGAAGCACTGCACCGGCTGCGCAGCATCGCCCACGTGGTGGATATGCACCAGCTGACCAAAGACCCAGCGCACCTGCTTGGTCATTTCGACGAGACAAAGTCGTCCCCAGAGCGCACGCTCACCCGCCACGAGCTCACCCGGTATCTCGACTATTGCTCCGAAATGCTCGCGCTCGACAGCAAAGTGGCTGCGCTTTTTGCCCAAAATATGGACGACCCCATCGTGCTCAACGCAGTGAACGATCTCGAATCACTCACGCAAGGCATGGCCGCCAAAATCTGGCAGAAAATCATGATTCTTGATTTGGCCGAGGAATAAACAAAGGGGGCAAAAGGATTTTGAAAATCAAGCAGTTGCCCGGCATCCAATTCCATTGTCTAATATTTGTGACCTTTCATGTGTTAAAAACCGCCGCAGACTAAAATTTTTCAACTTCCCAACGTTGTTTTGCCTTCCAGTTTGGTGGTGGCGGTAGCGTCCGAAAAACAGCCATCTACCCATTTTTATACCTCATTGCCGGGCATCTGACAGAAAAATTTGTATCAAATGGCTTGTTATTTGCCTAAAACACCTCAAAAAGTTTATTTTTTAGTAAAAAAATTTGTCAGCATTTATCCCAGTGCTACATTTGTGCGCCTCACTCAGAATGACCAAGAGCCGAGTTACCCGACTCTAACAATCCAGGAGCATCACCGGCGCACGACGTTCACCCTTTTTCCGGCAACGGAAAATTTAATCAAAGCCCCTCGTCCGCCGATTTGATTTGCAACAACACCGAGGCTCGCAATCGCTGATTCGCCTGGTAAACTCTAAATGTATGGGCAGGAAAGAAAAATTTGTTTACAACATCCACACACTAACCTACGAAAAAGTTGTAATCCCTTTAAAAACCAGAATTTGGCAAGCCTTTGGATTTTTTTCCGTCGTACTTGTGACTTCGTTTGCCATGCTCGCCCTACTGTATTCCCTTTTTCCTTCGCCACGCGAACAAGAATTGGTGCGGGAAATTGAACAGATGGAATACAAATACAGTCAATTAAATGGTCAGTTCGACATGATGTCCAAAGTGTTGGACAACATTCAGCAACGCGACGCCAACGTCCACAGAGCCGTATTCGGCATGGAGCCCATTGACCAAGATGTTTGGAAAGCAGGTATTGGCGGCCACGAATCCCACCCCGAACTTGCTGCATTCAAATACAGCGGCAAAACTTTGGCAAAAACACTCGAAAAAGTGGATATGTTGGGTCGCCAGATGTCATTGCAAAGCAAATCGCTTGACACTCTTCAAGACTTGGCAAACAACCAGCAGCAAATGCTCGCTTCGCTTCCCAGTGTGAAGCCTGTCCGCGAAGACAAATTGCAAAAAAGCATTGGCACGCTCTCCGGTTTCGGCTACCGCGTTCACCCGGTTTACAAAATAAGAAAATTCCACGCTGGCCTTGACTTTCCCGCTCGCGTCGGCACCGCCATACAAGCCTCTGGCGATGGCGTAGTGGTAGAAGGCGGCTGGCACTCTGGCTATGGCAACTGCGTAAAAATCAAGCACGGCTATGGCTACGAAACACTCTATGGCCACATGAGCAAAATCATCGTCCGCCCGGGCGAGCGCGTGAAAAAAGGCCAAAAAATAGGCGAGGTGGGCGATACCGGGCTTTCCACTGCGCCGCACCTTCACTATGAAGTACACTACAAAGGCAACCCCATCAACCCCATCAACTTTTGCATGGACAATCTGACTCCCAAGGAGTATCAGCAGATGGTGAATGCCGCCAACAGCGCCAACCAATCGCTGGACTAATTACTGGAAAACACTATGAACAATATGGCTGCCTGTAGCCAAATTGAAGAACAGGAAACATTAAACAGCAGACAAAGGGGTGCCGCTCGCGGTGTCCCTTTTTTGTTTTTGTTTCACCCTTTTTTATGAAAAACGCACACGCGGGTCAGCCCAAGCATAGAGCATATCCGCTATCAGATTGCCCACCACCGTGAGCGTGGCTGCAAGCATCAAAATGGCAAATAACACGGGATAATCCCCTCCCAAGAATGCCTCGTGCGTTTTCAAGCCCAAACCCGGAAATTGGAACAAATACTCTACCGCAAGCGAGCCAGCAAAAACCGCCGGGAACACACTGGCAAAAACAGTGATGATGGGAAACAGCGCATTGCGGAAAGCATGGCGCCAATAGACAGCATCTTCACCCACACCTTTTGCTCGGGCGGTCCTGATGAAATCCTGCCCAATATTCTCAAGAACGCCGCCGCGCATTTGCAGCGCCAATATTGCCAGGGCGTGTAGATTGAGCGTGAGGATTGGCAGGATAAATTTGTCAAAATTGCTCAGGCACCAATCCCAATAAGTTTTCCCGCTTGCCTGCCATGGCTCAAGGTCAATCCCAGAAATAATATTGAGGCCATAGCCCGGAGTGGCGAAGAAAAGTATCAGCAAACTGCCCAGCCAGAAAACCGGCATAGCGTAAAGGAACAACAACGCCCAACGACCGATTTGGTCGGCTGCTTTACCTTTCCGGCGTGCCATAGCCACACCCACCGGCACAGCCACCAAGTAGGCCAACAAAATGGCGAAACTATTGATAATCAGTGTAGAAAGCAGTGAAAATTGGAGCGACTCCCACACTGGTTTTGAAGACGAACGCGACAATCCCAAATCGCCCGTGACGAACCCCGTGAGCCATCGGTGGTATTGATTGTCCAATCCATGCCAGTAAAAGGCTGGCACGTTCATCCGCTCCGGGTGCATTGCTGTTTGTAATATCTCAATGCGATTCTGAAGGGTATCGAGCAATATTTGTGCTTGGGGCCGCGCCAAAAAAGCAGCTGACTGGCGGGCTTTTTCCAACATTTCGCCGAAATCGGCGGCTCGGTCACATTTCACCATATCAGCCGATGCCGCGCGAAAATCCCCCGCCCGGCTCATAGTATCGGGCAGCGCACTTGCAAAATCCCACAGTGCCAAAGTCGCCATTTCCAAGCGCCTGACGGCAGGCCAATTCCCCGTTTGGGCGCACAGTTTTTCCAAACGGTTGCGGCGATCTGGCGGCAAAATCCGGTACATGGTGTCTGGGAAAGCCGCCGTCGTCAGCGTAAAATAAAAGGATGGTTTGTCCAAGCCAAGTTTTTCAGCCCGCAATCGAACGGCTGATTCCTGCTGCTTGTAATCGCCAAATGACGCTTCGCCCAACTCCAACGCCGGGTCGCGCGGGGCACATTTGCTCAACCCAAAAATCGCCAGCGAGATGATGAGCAAAGTGGGTATGGCAAGCAATATTCGGCGAATAATATAGCGAAACATGAGCCCAAATATAAGTCGTTTACCTATAAAAATGGGTTGTACTCCTTTTCGTGTCGAACAGTCGTGGTAGGGCCGTGACCGGGGTACACTAATGTTTCGTCGGGGAGCGTGAAAAGTTGTGTGCGGATGTTGTTCAACAGAGTATCCATGTCGCCGCCGGGCAAGTCGGTGCGCCCGATACTTTCGTAAAAAAGCACATCCCCGGCAATCACAAAATCACCCTCTTTGCAGTAAAACGAAATACTCGCGGGCGAATGACCGGGCGTGAACAGCGTTTTAAGGCGAGTATTCCCGAACTCAATCACATCTCCCGCTTCAATAAAACGGGCAGGCATAGGCGACATTTCGGCAAAAGGAATCCCGTACATCTGGCACGTCTGCGGAAAACGCTCCAAAACGGGCAGCTCGCCCGCATGGATTTCCAGCCCGAGATTCCAAGTGCTGGCGACAAAGGCATTTCCAAAAACATGGTCCAAATGGCAGTGCGTGTTGATGAGCCGCACCGGGCGCAGGTTGTTTTCTTCGATAAAATTTTTCAATGCCGACCGTTCCTCAAAATCGAAACACCCGGGGTCGAAAATGGCGCACTCGCCCGTATCGTCAAAAACGATATAGGTGTTTTCTGCAAAAGGATTGAATTCGAATATTTGTACCTGAGTCATAAATGCGAGGTGAATTGCGGAGGGACAATTTTAGTGGTATTTATTGTTTCCTTCGCAAAATTTGTGGCGGAAAACCAAAAGTAAAATAGCGAAGCCATGTTTCTAATTTTTTGACAATCAATTTTTTAAGACCGATTCAAGTTGGATTTTAGGAAGAAAAAAATGGAGCGAAATGAGGTGGAGCGGATGTTCCCCTGCGTTGCCTTTTTCTTCATCTCTAACTCCTCTTATTGGAGATTTGGTCATTGGTTGAAATGAATTTCCCATTTTTGCATCTCCAAACCACCGAATAACCACAACAGCAGATAAACAACATTCATCCATGCAAAAACTCATTTTCCCCACACTCCTTGCCGCCTTGTCGCTTGCCTCCTGCGCCGTCAAGCCAGTCGCCAACTTTACCGTGCCGACCCAGAAACTCGTCGCGCCGGTGGAAGTGGAATTCACCAATACCTCCCTCAAGGCCGAGTCGTATGCCTGGGATTTTGGCGACGGCGCCACCTCCACCGAGGCCAGCCCCAAGCACCGCTACGTTCACTCCGGCAATTATGCCGTCACACTCAAAGCTGTAAAAGGCTCTAAAACAGTTATCAAAAAGCAAATGGTACAAGTCATCGCACCCGAGCGCTGTCTCGTGGAAATCGAAACCGAATTCGGCACTATGACCGCCGAGCTTTACAACGCCACGCCCAAACACCGCGACAACTTCATCAAACTCGCCGAAGAAGGCTACTACAACGACCTGCTTTTCCACCGCGTCATGAACGGGTTTATGATTCAAGGCGGCGACCCGAAGTCGCGCAACGCCCCCGCCGGGCAGCAACTCGGCATGGGTGGGCCGAACTATCAAGTGCCGGCAGAATTCGTGGATTCGCTCGTCCATGTCAAGGGTGCTTTGGCAGCAGCGCGAATACCCGACTCTGCCAACCCTGAGAAAAAGTCTTCTGGCTCACAGTTTTATATCGTGCACGGCGGTCCAGTCACGGACGATATGCTCACACAAGTAGAGACCATGAAGCGTTTCCACTACACCCCGGAGCAACGCAAAGAATACCTCGAATTGGGGGGGTATCCACCACTCGACCGTGATTACACCGTGTTTGGCCGAGTCATCAAAGGGTTAGATGTCATTGACAAAATAGCCGCCGTGAAAACGGCTCACGGCGACCGCCCGCTGCAAGATGTGAAAATGAAAATGTTGGTGATAAAATAAGGTTTCTGGTTGCTGGGTTTCTGGTTTCGGGGTTGCTTCGTGCACAACCAGCAACCCCCGAAACCTTGAAACCAGCAACCTTGAAACCTCCAAAGTATATGCCGTCCAACCGAACACCGCTGCTTATCGCCCTCGTTGCAGTTGCCTTAGTGGCGGCGTTGTTCTACTTTGTTTACGACTCCGGCAAGCCCAAATTTGACTGGCGCGACTCATGGTCTAAGAAAGCATATAAAGAAACCAACGACGAACCCTACGGCACCCAAATCGTGCACCGCCTGCTCGAAACTTATTTTCCCGGAAAAAAACTTCTTGATATTCAGAAAGATATTGTCAAAGAACTCCCGATAGACTCCTCTGGCAGCAGCAGTTATTTTTTCGTTGGGGAAGCGATGTACATGGACTCGGCAAGCACTGAGCACCTGCTCGAATTTGTGGCGGCGGGCAATACAGCATTTTTGGCGAGCAAGACGATTCCGTTCGATTTGATGTTCGACCTCTATTATGAGGAGTGCCCCGAAGCCGAGTGGAACGACTATTCTTCCCAAAGAGACACGATGGCGTGGATGAGTCTGCGGGCGAATCCCAGCCGCGCCAACGTCCATTTTGCCCGGCAAAACAAACCGGAGAGTTACAATTGGCACTACATCGAAGAGCAATATTTCTGCGATTCGCTGCCGCATCATCCGCTTGGCTACCTGAACGACACGCTCATCAATTTTGCAAAATACCCGCACGGAAAAGGCCAGTTTCTGCTGCACACCAACCCCGTCGTTTTTTCCAATTACAGTCTTTTACGCACCGAAACGCACCCATACTTAGAAGGCGTGTTGTCGTGGCTGCCCGAAGGCAACATTTACTGGGATGCCATGAGCCGTGTGCCGGAAGCCATCGGTCGGCGGCGCAACCGAAGTGCCGATTCGCGCGCGCTGGACGACGAACACCCGCTGACGTATATTTTGAAACAGCCCTCTTTGGCTTGGGCGTGGTATTTATTGGCCGCGCTGGCCGGGGCATGGCTCATCTTCCGCGCCAAACGCCGCCAGCGCATCATCCCTGTTTTGCCGAAAAATGAAAACTCTTCGTATGAGTTTATCGGCACCATCGCCAACCTGCATTTCCGCGAAAAAAACTATCAGGGGCTGTGCATCCAAAACATGAAACTCTTTCTCGCCCACATCCGCGAACGCTACGGCTTGGTGGCGCCCATTGACCCCAAAACCAATTACCCGCGTGTGGACGACGCATATTTCCGACGTTTGTGCGCCACATCAGAGATGCCCGAGCCGCAGGTGCGCGATATTTTTACCCAATACGCCGCCGCCGTTCAGTTTCAGCCGACCGAAGAAATGATGATAGATTTGCAC
>CAYZVM010000028.1:22637-37244 GCA_964481485.1 uncultured Saprospiraceae bacterium
AAAATGCAAATCGCCCAAGTCATCGTGGGACAAGAAGATATGCTCGACCAGTTGTTGGTGGCACTCTTCACCGGCGGCCATGTCCTGCTCGAAGGTGTGCCGGGCATCGCTAAAACATTGGCTGCCAAACTTTTGGCGCGTACGGTGGACACGGGTTTTAGCCGCATACAGTTCACGCCCGACCTCATGCCCGCCGACGTGGTGGGCACGCCGGTGTTCAATATGAAAACCTCGGATTTCAACTTCAAGGCCGGGCCGATTTTCTCGAACGTGGTGCTGATTGACGAAATCAACCGCGCTCCGGCGAAAACCCAGTCCGCCCTTTTTGAGGTCATGGAAGAAAAGCAAATCACGGTGGATGGCACCACCTACCCCATGAGCACGCCGTTTTTTGTGATTGCGACCCAAAATCCCATTGAACAGGAAGGCACTTACAAATTGCCGGAGGCGCAGCTCGACCGGTTTTTGTTCAAAATAATCATGTCCTACCCGAGTTTGGAAGAAGAGCAATCCATCCTGCGCCGATTCAAAAATGATTTTTCAGGCACCCTTCGCGAGACTGTTGGAGCCGTCATCTCTCCTGCCGATGTCGCTGACAGCCAAAGGCTTATCGAGCAAGTGTATATCCGCGAAGAGTTGCTGGACTATATCGCTGCCATTGTCCACAACACCCGCAACAACGCCGACCTCTTTCTCGGTGCCAGCCCCCGCGCCTCACTTGCTCTGATGAAAACTGCCAAAGCGGTCGCCGCCATGAATGGTCGCAACTTTGTGACACCCGACGACATCCGCCATGTGGCATATCCCGCGCTCAACCACCGCGTTATACTCACGCCGGAGCGCGAAATGGAGGGTTACACCACTCGCGAGTTGTTGGAAGAAATCATGAAAAAAATAGAGGTGCCGAGGTGATTCGGGAATACAAATCACTTCTTAAATCCTTCTGACAAATCCTTCGAGCCAATATTTCACCCTTGTTTTTTCAGAAAGATAACTGAACAACAAATAGCCGGCAGAGGCGACCGCCCCGCCCGCCAGTGCGTCAATCAGATAATGGTGCCGCGTGTACACCGCAGCGAACCACACGCCCGCGATAAAAATGAGGAATCCCACATTCAGCCAAACGGACTTCAAATGGCGGCCAAAAAGAAAACACAGCACAGGATACGCCGAGTGCAGCGAGGGGATAGCGGCAAACACATTCGAGGCTTTTTTGTACATATTTTCAAAAACGGAGACACCAAAAAACGCGTCGAATTTCAACAGCCCAGCGGCGTTGCCGAGCGGAACTTGTTGCAAATCAAAGCCATATTGCTCCACATACCACGGCGGCGCGGCGGGATAGAGGTAATAGATGCAAAAACCAATCAGGTTGGAAAACAAAAAGCCGTAGGAGAATCGGACGAACAAAGGTTTGTCGTTGCGGAACAGCCAAAAAGCAAAAACGAGCGGCACAGGCACCCAGCCCAGATAAAAAAGACCCGACACCACATCCAGCGTCGTCGAGGGGTGTGCCTTGAAATATTCGTTCAGCGTGACGCGGCCTTCGGCGGTGTTTATGCCAAACAAGGCTTTTTCAAGGTTGTAGGGTTCGGCGATATGGACGGGGAAAAAAGAGTCGTTGGGCAACACCCGCATCGAGTCGTAAATCAGCCAGTAGATGATAAAAGCCGAGAAGGCCAGCACAAACCGTTTGGTCATGTCGCTCGCCAAATACAGTGCGGTGACGGCCAGATACAGCCCCACGTGTTCGGGGCGCAAACCAACTACAAAATGAAACCATGCAAAATAGGCGACGGAGCCGAGGACAAATAAAGCGGAACGTTGCATCGGATAATCACTTGTTTTTCAGTTCAATGTCCATTTTGTCCAAAGCAATTTTCGAATCGCGGAGCCGCTGAATAGCAGTCCAGTTTGTCAAAACTGCCATGACAAAAATGGGGAACGTGAACACCGTGATATTTTCAAAATAAGGAAAATCAATCGCGCCGACCGTGTACCTGAACTCCCCGTAAAACCGCTCCACCAAGCCACAGATAATGGCCGAAATGCCGACCAACAAGATACGCTCCGGTCGCTGCATAAGGCCGTCTTTGCATTCGATGCCGAGGCTCTCTGCCCGCGCCCGCACATAACTCACCATCACCGAACCTATCATGGCGATAAAAGCAAAGAGCGAGCTCAGGAAGTAATTCTGCGCCACGAGGTAGTAGCAGATGCCGAGAAACATCACCAATTCGCTATATCGGTCAAGTACCGAATCAAAAAGCGCCCCAAAACGGCTTTCCATTTTGCCCACGCGGGCGAGACGGCCATCCACCATGTCGAACAAACCACCAAATAGGATGATTGCACCAGCCCAAGCCACATAGCGCAAATCGCCGCGCGCCGCATTGGCACCGTAAATAAAAACTATCGTGGCCGCGATATTGATAACAAAACCAATCACAGTGACCACGTTGGGCGTCACCCCCATGCGCACCAACAAGTTGATGAACGGATTAATGATTTTATAGACAATCGGCTGGCCGAAGTCTTTCAGAAAATTAGCCATGTTTGGTTATCTGATTAGGAGCCTGAATGGATGCCGCACTCCAAAATCTGAGGGCAAATGTATGTTCAATGCCCCGACTTTTTGTATCCCAAATACCACTCGACCGTGCGCTCCACGGCGGTTTGGAAATCAACGGGCGGCACATAGCCCAACAGCCGACGGGCTTTTTCGACAGAAAAATGATAGTCTTTGCCCGCATTATTGATGCGATAGCGGGTCAAAAGCGGGGCATCGCGTTTGCCCAGCAATTTCCAAACACCCTCCATCGCCGCAGCCACCCCATACACCAAACCATGCGGCACCGAGCGGCGCGGCAGTGGCAGCCCCAATTTGCCGACCAAACTATCCGTGAACTGCCGCCAGTCAATGTCCAATCCATCGGTGATGAGAAACGTCTCGCCTTTTGCGGCGGGGTGAAAAGCAGCTAATTGAATGCCATACACCAGGTTTTCGATGTAGGTCGGGCAGGTGAATTGCTTGCCGCCGTTCACATAGATAAACCCACCTTTTTCAATAAAATCGAGATATGGCGCGATGAACTTTTCGTCATGCGGGCCGAACACATTCCCCGGGCGCACGATGCTGACTTCCATGGAAGTTTGAGGAATAAAAGTGTGCAGCCAGTCTTCCGCCATTTTTTTTGTGGAGCAATACACCGCCACGTACGAGTCCGGTTTGGGGTGGTCTTCCGCAGCGTGCCGCACATCAAAGCCATGCACTGCCACCGTGCTGATATGTACGAAACGTTTCACGCCCGCCCGCTCGGAGGCCAGCGCGATATGCTGTGTGCCGCCCACATTTATTTTTGTAAAATAATCCAATTCGCCCCAATCCATGACCGCGCCTGCGGTATGAATCACAATATCCACGCCCTCAACCGCTGCGGCCAAAGTGTCCGGTTGGGCCACATCGCCGTAGGCCAGTTCCACCGGCAAGCCTTCCAGCAATTTCAGGTTGGAGGTTTTGCGCACCAGCCCCCTGACTTCGTGACCATCGTTCAGCAGCGATGCGACTAATCTGCTGCCAATGAAGCCGTTGGCTCCAGTTATTAGTATTCTCATTGAATCCTTTTATCAAAAAAACGAACTACAAATCTCAATTTTCTTCCCTGCTGCCAATTTTATAGCGACCGCAAAAGTACACAGCCGCCGCATAAACGATTCAAGGTCGTTCGGTGCGCGGTTTTCGCTTATCCTTCTACATTTTCCCAAATATCGGCACACACTCTGCGCCATTTGCCCTACTTTTCCCCCCGAAACCAATTTGCGGCTCACCCGCCAAATCAATATTCCTACATACACCATGAAGATAAAATTCTGCGGCGCTGCCCGCGAAGTCACCGGCTCGGCACACTTGATTGAGCTTGACGACCATTTCAAAATCCTGCTCGATTGCGGTCTTTATCAAGGTGGCGACGACGATGGAAAAGCAGACGGCGATGGCGAGGATGACAAACCTATTGCCCATTTCAATGAAAAATGGCTGTTCGACCCGCGAGAGATTGATTGTTTGGTGCTTAGCCATGCCCACATAGACCACACCGGGCGGGTGCCAAAACTGGTGGCTGACGGTTTTCGGGGGAAGATATACAGCACCCACGCCACGCGCGACCTCTGCACCATTATGCTGCTTGACTCGGCAAAAATCCAAGAAGGCGACGCAGAACGCGATAACCGCCACAAACGCGACCACGAACCAGAGCAAAAACCGCTGTATAGGGTAGAAGATGTGGGCCATGCCATGCGGCAATTTGCCAGCTACAACTACGAGCAATGGTTCCACATCCATCCAAATGTGCGGGTGATGTACCGCGACGCAGGCCACATCCTCGGCAGTGCCAGCGTGACCTTGGAAATAAAAGAGAATGGGCAAACTACCAGAATTGCTTTCACCGGCGATATTGGCCGACCCAACCGCCCCATACTCGGCGACCCCTTGCCGATGCCGGAGGCGGACTATGTTATTTGCGAAAGCACTTATGGCGACCGCGAACACGAATCCGCGCCCAACGAGGTAGAGCATTTTCTAAAAATCGTACATCACACTTGCGTCGAGAAAAAAGGTAAACTCATCATTCCGGCATTTTCGGTGGGGCGCACCCAAGAAATCGTGTACATGCTCGACAAACTGCACCACGCCGGGCGGCTGCCCAAAGTGCCGGTGTATGTGGATAGCCCGTTGGCCGTGAATGCCACCGAAGTCTTTGTGAACCACCCCGAATGTTACGACGACGAGGTGCTCCGCTACATGACGGAGAACGAAAACCCATTCGGTTTCAATGACTTATTCTATATCCGCGGCGTGGAAGGCTCTAAACAACTCAACAAATCGCACAAACCCTGCATCATCATTTCTGCTTCCGGCATGATGAACGCCGGGCGCATCCGCCACCACCTGCTGAACAACATCGAGAACCACCGCAACACATTTCTCATCGTCGGCTACTGCACCCCCAACACTCCCGGTGGAAGGCTTCGGGCAGGAGCCAAAAGCATGCACATCATGGGGAAATTCAAGCAAGTATTGGCCGATGTGGAAATCATGGACTCCTTTTCCGCGCACGGCGACCGCTCGGAGATGTTGGATTTTTTGAGCAACCAAAAACAATCTTGCCGCAAAATCTGGCTCGTGCACGGCACGATAGACCGACAGGAAAAATGGCGCGACCACCTGCTAGCCAACGGGTTCAAAAATGTGGGCATCCCCACATTGGGAGAGGAAGAAATACTCACTTGACATCCAAATACGGCCTCACTTTCCCCAGCCATTTCCCATCAGCAAAGACGGCGATTTTTGTCAAATCATCCACCGAACCGAACGCGCCGTGCTGGTTGCGGTACGTCACAATGAGTTTGGCCTGTTTGGCAGAAATATATGGGTGCACGTCAAGGTCTTCGACAGATACTGCGTTCAGGTTGATTTTTCGCACTTCGGCAGACCCAAGTTCCAACATGGGCCGGATGCGCTGGAACACGCTGTCGGGCAATCCGTACATCTCTCCCACTTGCTCCACACGGAGAAAGCCGCCCAGCGATTCACGGAAATTGATAATTTGCCGAGCCCGTTTTTCGCCGATGCCCGGCAGGCGTTGCCAATCTTCCATACTTGCGCGGTTGATGTCGAGCAGACCTTTGGCCACAAACTTGGGCCTTTCATTGCCATTTCCGCCTGAATAAGTGGCCGGGCGCGGCGGTTCTACCGCAGCCACCGTCCCGATAGTGATGTACGGTTCCAGCCGCAAATAATCCTCCTCGTCCAAGTTGTAAATTTTCCGAAAATCGGCTGCGCTCCTGAACTTGCCGCCTTTGGCTCGGTAGTTCAAAATGCTCTTGATGGTCCATTTCTTCAGGCCCAAGCGCAGGAAATCACCCTCCGTCGCCGTGTTCGGGTCAAAGGCAAACAACTCAACTTTTTGGGCTACCGGGTTTCTCTCAAATCGTTCATTTTCATCGGATTCGATTCGGATGAATGGCAGCAGTCGTTCGTAGTCCTCTTTTGACAGGCTCCATATTTTTTGAAAATCCTCCGGCTTTCGGAATATGCCGCCTTTGCCGCGGTAGTTGCAAATAATATTGGCGACTTTTTCAGAAAGGCCGAGCCGCACCAAGTCAGCGAAGGATGCCGTGTTTGGATTGAAAGCAAACAAATCGCCGACGGGTTCGCCGCTCAGCGTTTCCGTAGATTTCATTGCTTGGCGGAAAGCCTGAATGTCGGATTGAAATGCGGAAAAATCCGTTTTGTTGGGCGACTGAAACCAGTGAGCGATTTCTGGCAAGGCAAAAACGGTGATGCAGATGCCGGTAAGCAACAGTGTGCCGATGCGCTCTTTCCGGGAAAAATGGAGCGCGCTGAAAATGAAGCGTTTCATAGGCGGGGAGTTTGTGATGAAATAAAATTGGCTATGTCATTGAAAATCAATTTTTTGAAATGAAACAGTACTTCGTCTGAGGCTTTTTCTTGTCAGTGTTTTATTTTTCAAACACCCACGCACCCTGTTCCCGAATATCATGGAACGTCACCCCGGCGACCGAACATTCGGCCTTCCAACGCGCGATTTGTTTCCAACTATTGGAAGCATCAAACACGACAGTTTTGAACGGGAATCGTTCTTGACACGCGGCGACGGTGACGCGCGGGCTTTTTGACAATAGCAAAACATCTACCGGCATCGGCGGTGTTTGGCCTGTTTGCACCCAGCGCACATCATCCAGCAGGGCTATTTTTTGATGAAAAAACTGGACAAAAGGCGGGTCATAGAGCAAATTAGGGTTTGCAAATGCCGTGTCAGTGGCAAAATTTATAGTCGCAAGGTCGAGCGCGCCTGAAGCCCAGCGATTGGGTTGAGCCGCAAACAGCACTTGTTTGGGCGTGAGCGAATCCGACAGACTGACAACCTTGTTGCCGTCGAAAAAATCCAGCAGGCTATTTTTGGAAACATGGTAAACCACCATTTGCTCCTGCCCCATCTGCTCATAAAAACGCACCGCCCGGGCGATGCCCAAAAAAGTCAGCACCCCCAACGCGCACATCAGCCATTTTGCTTTCCGATACACCATCGTCGCGCCGAGCAACGCAATAAAGACATACAAGAGCAACGCTGCCCAGCCAGCTATCCAGATGCCGCCGACCACACTGCCGGGCAGGTGCTGGATACCGAAAATCAATTGGTTGATGCCCCAAAGCATCCAGTACAATGCCATTCCCAGCCAGTCGGCCAGCATCGGAAACACCGCATCCAGCAGCACCAAAGCTGCCCCGCCCGCCATAAATACGGCGCCACCAAAAACCACCACCCAGCCCGCCAGCCAAAAATAAACCGGGAATTGATGAAAGTAATAGAGCGATAGCGGCAAAGTGCCCAATTGCGCCGCAAAGCCGATGAGCAGGATTTTCCAACCTTCATCCGCCCATTTCGGCAAGATGGGCGAAATCCGGTAGAAACGCGGGTAGAAAAATACCATGCCCGCCACCGCCGCGTAGGAAAGTTGGAACCCCGCATCGAACAGGAAATAGGGATTGTAGAGCAGCAGCCCGAACGCCGACGCGGCCAGTATATTCCAGATAGAGGCATCGCGGAACATGGCTTTGCCAACCAAATAGGTCGAGAACATCACCGTCGCCCGCAGCACCGATGCCGATGCCCCGGTGAGAAACGCGAACGCCCAAATCGCGGCCAACACGCTGGCGGTTTCTGTCAGCCGTCCCCAACGCCCGCGCAATCGCAATCTTTTCAACAGAAAAAACAAACCCGCGTACAGCATCCCCACGTGTGTGCCCGACACGGCGAGCGCGTGCATGGAGCCGGTTTCGGCATAAGCCGTGCGCAAGTCGTCCGATAAATCGTCCGTGTAGCCAATCAGTAATGCCGACGCCACGGCGTACTCATCCTGCGTCGGGAAATGTTTGTGCAGCATCGTCAGCAATTTCTCCCGACATTCAAAAGCCGCTCGCCACACCACATTTCCATGTCCCGATGAAAGTGCGACAATCGAATCTGATTTTACAAAAGCCTGAAAGTGAATGCCTTGAAAATGAAGGTAGCGCCCGTAGTCAAATGCATAAGGGTTTTTCGGAGGCTCCGTAGGCCGCACAGTCGCGTGAATCCCCACCCGGTCGCCATAGCGCAATTTCTGCGTTTCGGGGGTAATGTCGAGAAAAAGCAGCAGATTCCCGGTGGCGGCAGTCAGCGAATCGGGCGACGTGCCAATGGCTTCCACGCGCACAGGCAATTTCAAACGCGCGCCTTTTTTCGGTGCGTCGTACACCATGCCGACGAGGTAGTGCGCATCTTTTATTTTTTCTGAAAAATGGCCGGGCTGCCGCATTTCATTGTAGCGGACAACATGAAAATACCCAGCAAAAAATAAAGTGAGCGAGCAAAAAGCGCCAAAAACCCAGCGATACCGGTAGGAGAATTTTTGCAGGGCCAAGAACAAAACTGCACAAGCTGCAAACATCAGCGCAAAGCCGAGGCCGGGAATCATTGTTTCAGACCAAGCACCCAACGCAAGACCGAGGGCGAATGGTACGAACAACCGCAGATAGGGGTAGGCGCGGAGGTTCATTGGCGGGGGGATTTTGTAAATGAAGCCTGTTAAATCCAAAAAATTCGACTACCGAATCTTTTGCCGCCGAAAATTTGGATTTTAAATCAAAACAAAAAAGGAAAATTCACAGACTTTCGACGAAAGAAAGTCGAAGATTGGGCAACGCGCTGATTGTCAGATGAATAATTTTTTGCTTGTGTGGCAAATTTTTTAATGGCGGCTCCGCTACATATCATACGTCAACTCCACCACATCGGTCTCCGGGCGTGATTGACAGGTGAGGATGTAGCCAGACTTCACCTCTTCGTCGTCGAGTGCGTAGCAGACCTCCATATCCACTTTGCCACTGACCAACTTCGCCATGCAAGTAGAGCAGGCCCCCGCCGTGCAAGAGTAAGGCGGGTCGTACCTTTCTTTCACCAGCACATCCAAAATGGTAGCGCCGGGCGGTACAGGCACCTCAATTTTTTCCCCTTTCAAATGCACGATAACCCGTTTGCCATTTCCTGCCCCGCCGGTAGTTTCAAATTCACCCGGAATATGATTGGCATTTACAAAATGCTCTGTATGAATTTGTTTTGACTCGATACCGCGACCAAGCAGGGCGGTTTTCACCGATTCTGCCATGTCACCAGGGCCGCAAATAAAATAGTAACAATCGCTCTCCGGGCCGTGCGCCATGTTTTCATCCAAAAAGGAATTGGCCATGCGCGGGCTGATGCGGCCAGTTTTTCCTTTCCAGTTCGTGGTCGTTTTTTTGAACATCCCAAACAACCCGCCACCCGATGCTTCCTTTTTCGGCTGGCTCAAAACGTGCTCAACATGCAGCTGCCCCACGTAGCGTTCGGAGAGTGTTTCCAATTCGTCCCTGAAAATAATGCCCTCCTCGGTGCGGCTGCCGTAGAGGAGAAAAATGGCGCTCATCGGTTCGGATTCGAGCGTGGTTTTCAAAATAGACATGAGCGGGGTGATGCCGCTGCCCGCGCCAAAGAAATAATAGGTGCGGCGTTTGTCGGGGTTCAGTTCGATGAAAAAACGGCCAGCAGGCGGCGCGATTTCCAATGAATCCCCCAATTGTACCGAATCATGCAAAAATGTGGAGGCTTGGCCACCCGACACTTTTTTCACGGTCACCGCCAAGTGATTGTCCAGCGGGCTGGACGACATGGAGTAAGAGCGGCGTATTTCGTGGCCATTCAAGTGCAACCGGGCGGTGACATACTGCCCTTGTTTATAGGCAAACACGGATTGCAGATGTTCGGGTATTTCAAATTCGAGGGTGACGGTATCGGCCGTTTCCGGCGTGATTTTTTTTACTTTAAGTGCGTAGAATTCCATGCGAAAATATCATTGAGGGTGATTGGAGTCCTAAAAAATCGTGAAGCCCGCTCACCAAATCTCAGAAGGCGGGCAAAAATACGGCTGCAAAACAAAAGGGATTTTGAATAGTTCGGCTCGGGGGCGAAAGCTGTTGGAGGGTGGGTCTCGGTGAGGCTTGAATCACGTGGAAGTCTGCCACCTCGCTTTTCCTTCGACTTTCTTACATTTACCCCTGTTATCAAAACCATATTTTCGGAAAATGAAAAAACACCACACCCGCCGCAACTTCCTGAAAACCACTGGCAAAGCCGCCTTCGCCTTCACCATTGTGCCGCGCTTTGTGTTGGGCGGTAAAGGCCACATCCCGCCCAGCGACCGGCTCAATATCGCCTTCATCGGCGCGGGCGGGAAAGCAGGTGCGCACATCGAGGCGCTAAAAGGTACGGAAACCTTTGTCGCTTTTTGCGACGTGGACGACCGCCGCGCCGCCGATGCCTACAAGGAATTCCCGAATGTGCCGCGATTCAAAGATTTCCGAAAAATGCTCGACACCGCCGGGCGCGACATAGACGCGGTGATGGTGACCACGCCCGACCACACCCACGCAGTAGCGACGTTGGCAGCCATGCAATCGGGCAAACACGTCTATGTGGAGAAACCATTGACCCACAACATCCGTGAAGCGCGGGCGCTGCTCAACGCCGCCCGCAAATACAAAGTCGTGACCCAAATGGGTAATCAGGGTGCCTCGATGGATTGCAATGCCGAACTGGCCGAATGGGTACAATCGGGCATCATCGGCAAGGTGCAACGTGTGGATGTGTGGACCAACCGCCCCGTGTGGCCGCAAGGTGTGCCGACACCCGCAGCGGGCGAATCTTTGCCTTCTGAATTGGATTGGGACCTCTGGCTTGGCCCAGCCAACCACCGACCGTACAGCGACCGTTATTTGCCTTTCCGCTGGCGCGGCTGGTGGGATTACGGCACCGGCGCGCTCGGCGACATGGGCTGTCATCTAATTGATCCTGTGTATCGCGCCTTGAAACTGACCGCGCCCACAACCATTGAGGCGAGCGCCACCACCGTGTGGTCGGGCGATTTTTTGGAGGCCGATTATCCCGACAGTTGCCCGCCTTCTTCTATCGTGCGCATGGATTTTCCCGCCCGCGACAAAATGCCCGCTTGCGAGCTTTGGTGGTACGACGGCGGTGTGCGCCCCATGCGTCCCGCAGAACTCAGTTCCAACGAACCCTTCGGCTCGTGGGATGGCGGCGCATTGCTGACAGGTACGAAAGGCAAAATCTTATGCGGCATTTATGGAGAAAACGCCACGCTGCTGCCCACTTCCAAAATGAAAGATTTTAAACCGCCCAAACCGACGGAGCCGCGCTACACCGCCGACACGCACCAAAAAGTGTGGGTGAATGCTTGCAAAGGGAATGGGCAGCCCTCGTCGCCATTTGAATATGCCGTGCCGCTCACCGAAGCATTGCTGATTGGTAATCTCGCGGTGCGCTGTTATGACATCAAAAAACTGAAACCGGGCAAAACACCGACATCATGGGCACCCTACGATTATCCGGGTCGGGTGCGGCTCGAATGGGATGCCGAAAATATGCGCATCAAAAATTTCGAGGAAGCCAATTCGTTTGTTGGGAGAGAATACCGGTCGGGATGGTCGCTGACAATTTGACGTGGCAGGGTATTATTACGCAGTTAAACCGTTGCATCAAATGTTGCCCTCCGTTAGTTTTGTCGTCTCAATCCGGCATTCAGCAACACAACTTTTTCCGAAAACAAAATATCCAACTTATGTGGAAAAAAACCTTTTTCAGCCTTTTCATGCTGCTCTTGCTTTTTGCTTGCAGCAAAAACGCCTTCACCGGGCGCAAATCTCTCAACCTCATCCCCGTTTCTACCATCAACTCATTGAGCACCAGTGAGTACAAGACATTTCTCAGTCAAAATAAAACCCTCTCTTCAGGCAAAGATGTGGACTTGGTGCGCCGCGTCGGGAAAGATCTGAAGGCCGCCACGGAGGTGTATTACAGGGCACAAGGGAAAGCCGCGGATTTGAAAAATTTTGCTTGGGAATTCAACGTGGTGGACGACCCGACCGTAAACGCCTTTTGTATGCCCGGCGGCAAGGTGGTCATTTACACCGGTATCCTGAAAGTAACCCAAAATGAGGATGCCCTCGCGGTGGTCATGGGTCATGAAATCGCCCACGCCCTCGCGCACCACGGCAACGAGCGCATGAGCCAGGGTCTTGTTGCCCAACTCGGCCTCACCTCCCTCGACCTCGCACTTTCGCAAAAACCTGCCGCTACTCGCAATCTGCTGATGACAGCGGCTGGCGCCGGTGCGCAATTCGGGGTGATGCTGCCGTTCAGCCGTAAACACGAAACCGAAGCCGACGAAATCGGCCTCTATCTCATGGCGATGGCGGGCTACAATCCCAGCGAGGCCGCGCCGTTTTGGGCGCGTATGAATGGCTCAGGTGGCAGCCGCCCGCCTGAGTTCCTCAGCACCCACCCCGACCCTACCAAACGTTCGGAAACTTTGAAAAAATTGGTGCCGAAGGCTCGGGCTTATGCCAAAAAATACCCGGTAAAAAACAGTTCGCGGTACAAAGGTTGAACTGCGTGGGTTCTGTTATGGCATACTGACGACGGGGATGCTCTTATGAGGCACCCCCGTCGTTTTTTTGATAAATTTTTGAGTAAATGATCCCCGTCCGCAGGCGCGTTTCCAACACATCTCCTGCGCCGACTTCGGAAGATGAAGTCACCACTTTCCCCTCTTTCAGGGTCAAACTATACCCGCGCCGCAAAATGCTTTCAGGCTGAAAAGCGCGGCATATTGCTTCGGCTTGTTCCAGTCGCCGGTTTTGATTTCGGAACAATTGAAACGTCAACAAGGGCAAACTTTCTTCCAAAAGTGCCAGCCGCTGCGCAGTGGAGCGCAACCGTTCGTGGCTGCCAAGCCGGGCGGCCATTTCCAAACGTTCCAGCCCCAACTGATTGTTTTTCAAGTGAAAACCACTCGCGGAACGGATATTTTCAGTGAGCCTAAATATTTCATTTTCAAAAAAAAGATTGTGCTGGAGCAGAAAATCGGCGACGGCGGTGGGTGTTTTGAGCGCCGTGTGCGCCACGAGGTCGAGCACAGTTTCGTCCACATCATGACCAATCCCGGTGAAAACTGGCAAAGGCATTTGTGCCACCGTTTTGCAGAGCTCCAGCCCATCAAAAGCAGCAAGGTCGAGTCGCGCACCGCCCCCGCGCACGATGACCGCGCAGTCGAAATCTTGCTTTTTTGCCAATATCATTTCCAGCGCAAATTGGATTTCCGACTCGGCGTTTTTTCCCTGCACGGCGGAGGCAAAGAGTTGACAGTCAAAACTGTAGCCGAAAGCGTTTTTCTCCAAATGCTCGTGGAAATCCTGAAAGCCCGCTGCGCCCTCGGAAGTGACCACCGCGATGCGCTGCAACACGGTCGGCAACGGGAGGCTGCGGTTGCGCTCCAGCAAATTGAGTTCGCGCAAAGTCTGAATCGTCTGACGGCGGCGGAGTTCGAGTTGGCCGAAAGTATAGGCTGGGTCGAGGTCGGCGATGATGAGCTTGAGGCCATACCGCTCGTGAAAATCCACACGCACCTGCATTTTTACTTCCAAACCCTCGCGCAGCACCATGTCGAGGTCGGGGCCGAGAGCAGAGCGCAGTCGGCGAAAATCATTTGACCAAAGGACGGCGGGGCTTTGTGCCAAAATGTCGTCCCCTGCGCCTTTTTGCACCAAATCAAGATAAAAATGGCCACGCGATTGCCCAACTTGGGCAATTTCGGCGGCAATCCAAATGGGCTGTTGGTAGTTGAGCGCCAGCACCCGGCGAATGTGCTCGTTCAAATCGAAAAGGCTGTAAACGTTTGTCTTTGAACTCATAGGGGTACTTAACGTTTGCCGGTGTAGAAAAAAGGCCGCCATTCAAACGAACAGCGGCCCAACCCAAGTTATTGGGTTTCAGGTGTATTCAATCTTCAGGCACGACGGGGAGCCGTGCCGAGCGTGAAAAGAGAAACCAAAAGTAGAAGTTTGTGTGGAATCGAAAAGAATTTGCCCGGCGAAAAAATGCGGCGATGGCGAATCCGATTGTTTGCCGCCAAAGTCACACCGTCCCCCGGTTGTGCGTCCGCCAGATAGACAACATGAGCCTTCCGGCAAAAACGGGCGCGGCAATCATGCTTCCTGCGCCGAAAAAGAGCATTTCGCCCCAAATGTAACTTTCTATCGCCTTTTTATCGAGGGGAGGCAGGTGACCCGTGAGCGGGTCCCAAGTTTTTTCCTCGATAAAAGTCATAAAGATGTTCAGGCCGTTGACCATGGCGAATGTGAGCGGAAACATCAACAAAATAAGCACGGCTTTCAGCACTTGCCGTTTGGCCAAAAAAGTGTGTTTCATCAAAAAAATATAGCGCGTCAGGGTGAGTAGCACGACGATGAAAACAATATTCCAGTCGCGGAACGGCCAGACGTGCATGGCCTTGTTGATGGGGTACAATACGGCCACGACTACAATCGCGGTGGCAACCCAGCACAGCAATTCAAGCAGCAAAATCAAAGATTGACGTTTCTCCATTTTATATCGAACCGGAGTTGGCACTTCGGCAAATCGTTTATTTTCAAAA
>CAYZVM010000028.1:37344-38823 GCA_964481485.1 uncultured Saprospiraceae bacterium
CTCAAAATATTGGTCGCCGCCCGGCACTGCCTCCACGCGCCGCTCTGGGCGCCAAAGACTGCCTATCACCATGCCCAAAATCCCGGCGGCAAAACCATACAGCATCGGCGGAATATGCAACCAAACAGCATCGCCGTCTGACGGTTCTTCGGGAAGCAACAAAAGTGCAACAAACCAAATCGCCATACCCGCTATCATGGAAACGATGGCGCCCATCGCAGAGGCTCGCCGCCAATACAACCCGGCGATGAGTGGGGTGAACAACGATACGAGGCTGAGCGCCGATGATTCGCCCACCAGTTCGTAAATGTTGTTGCGCATGAGCGCCATACTGCCCGTGATAATGGCTACTCCAATGACCGAAAGCCGCATGATGTGCAACAGTTGCGCATCGGTGATGGACTTAAAAAGCGGGCGCACCAAATTCTCGCCGACGACGGTGGCTGGCGCGAGCATGGCACCACTGCACGTGCTGAGAATGGCCGAAAGCAGCGCCCCAAAAAACAGAATTTGCATACCGAGACTGCTATGCTGCAATACCATCGCTGGTATCATCATTTGTGCGTCGCCTTCCAATAGTTCGGGGTACAACATCCGCCCGCAATAGCATATTATGAGCGGCAAAAAAGCAATTGTCAGGTACATCAACGACGATGTGTAGCACGCCATGACGGAGGTGCGTTCGTTTTTGGCAGCCATAACCCGTTGAAAAACATCCTGTTGCGGTATGCTCCCCAAACCGATGGTCATCCATGCGGCAAACCAACTGATGATGTCCGTGGTTTTGGGTTCAGGGAAAAACTGGAAAAAACCTGCCGGTGCGGCTGCGGCCATCGGCTCAAAACCACCTACTTGCAACACCAAATCCACCGCCAGGGCCAGCAACCCGACAACAATGGCAATGGTCTGCACAAAATCCGTAATCGTCACCGACCACATCCCACCGACGTAAGTATAAATCAGCACCAGCGAGGTACAAATCAGTACGCCCCAATGGCGCTCCAACCCGCTTACCGCTTGCAGGATAATGGCCAGAGCAACTAATTGCGCGGCAATCCAACTGAAATAGGAAGGCACCATAAAAACGGCAGAAGTAATCTCCGCCCCTTTGTTGTAGCGCATTCGAAAGAAGTCGCTGAACGTCAGCAGGTTCAGGTTGTAAAGTGGCCGGGCGATGAGCAAACCCGCCAAAAAAAGGCACAAGGCCGCCCCGAATGGGTCTTCGATGATACCCAAAAGGCCGTGCTGCGCAAATTCCGAGGATGCGCCCAACACCGTTTCGGAGCCAAACCAAGTGGCGAACAATGCGCAGGACGCCATGAACAGGGGCAATCTTTTGCCGGCCATCACAAAATCGGCGGTCGTTTTTACCCGTTTCGATGCCCACCAACCAACCGCCAAAGTACCGAGCATATAGAGCGCGATAAAGGCGAGCAGTAATCCGTTTTGCATGGAGAAAAAAATGGCCTTTTGACTTAG
>CAYZVM010000029.1:0-10689 GCA_964481485.1 uncultured Saprospiraceae bacterium
GAGCGGGAGCAATTTCTCGAATTCGTCAACAGCCAACTTCTTGTCATTGGCTGCGACCGCGTTTGGCGGGAAGGTTCAGCCGTGCATTTTTCCAACCATTTCATCAGTTTTTCGCGGGGGCGCCACCATTTGATGGCGGGTGTGGATGGCGGGATTTTCTCTTTTTCGCCCTTTTCCAACCAGATCAGTTATGAATACTGCAGCACCAAGCTGGGCATTGTGATGACGGTTTTTGCTCTTATTGGCCTGCTTGTTTTCATGCTTAATGCGCCGGACCCCGGTTTTTTCATGCTGCTTTTTGTCCCCTTTTTGGCCTTCATCGTACTGATAAACTGGGCGGTCATCCGCCATCGCCAAAAACGGTTTTTGCAACAACTCGAACCGGAGTTCGGGCGCATGAAAAAGGTCTTTTCGCCGAGGAGATAACGAAGCGCCTAAACGTTTCCCCGATTTGGCTGTTTCACGAAAAATCAATTCCGAAACCTCTTTTTCAGATATGCTCGGCTTCCGATTCACTGACTATAAGCCCGACCCGAACCAGACGACGTTCGACCGGCTGTTCAAAATTTTTCAAGAACTCATGCTCTACACGTCCGGCGACGTAACGGAGGCGCTGGCTTGGCTCAACGAACTCGACCGCGAGTACAAACTCACGACCGACGATTATGGCATGGGCGATTTTCTCCGCGAGCTGGAAGAGCGCGGCTATATTCAGCGCAGCGGGGATGGAGATGGCAACATGGGGCCGACCCGCAAACTCGAAATCAGTATCCGGCAAAAAAGCCTCGACGACATTTTTGGCGATTTGAAAAAGGCAAAAAGCGGTAAACACAACACTACGAACATCGGGCAGGGCGACGAGCGCACCGCCGACGTGAAGCCCTACGAATTTGGCGATAGCCTTGAAAATCTGGCGATTACGAACTCGCTCCGCAACGCCTATATCAACCACGGCATCGAAGAATTCAACCTCACGCAGGGCGACCTCGAAGTCCACGAGACCTACTACCAGAGCCAAATGTCGTCGGTGCTGATGATTGATATTTCGCACTCGATGATTCTCTACGGCGAAGACCGCATCACCCCGGCCAAAAAAGTCGCGCTCGCATTGGCCGAGTTTATCCAGACTCGTTTCCCGAAAGACACGCTCGACATCCTCGTGTTTGGCGACGACGCGTGGCCCATCGAACTCAAAGACATTCCCTACCTGCAAGTCGGCCCCTTCCACACCAACACCGTCGCCGGACTGGAACTCGCGCTGGACATCTTGAAAAAGCGCCGCAACCCCAACAAGCAGATTTTCATGATTACCGACGGCAAGCCCACTTGCCTCAAAATCGGCAAAAACTATTACAAAAACTCATTCGGCCTCGACCGCAAAATCATCAACCGCTGCCTCAATCTCGCCCTGCGCTGCAAAAAAATGGACGTGCCCATCACGACATTTATGATTGCCCGCGACCCCTATCTCGTGCGGTTCGTGGAGGCGTTCACGCAGGCCAACAACGGCAAGGCGTTTTATTCCAGCCTCTCCGGCTTGGGTTCTTTTGTTTTGGAAAATTACAAAAAGCGGAAAAGGAAATAGGGGGATTAGGGATTGGGGATTAAGAGATTGGGGACTTTATATTTTCATCTATTTTATTCTTGTAAAATCACCTAAACCATGAAAGAACATAAAGGACTTGATGATTTGGAAATCTATCAGTTGGCCATGGAAATTGGGGAGATTGTCTGGGGGATTGTAGTCAAGTGGGAATGGCTTATGCAAAAGCATCCGGGTTCACAGTATGCAGAAGCTGCAGATTCAATTGCTGCCAACATTTCAGAAGGGTACGGACGCTTTCATTATAAAGACACACGAAATTTCTGTTTCATCGCTCGCGGCTCCCTTTCTGAAACCCGTACATGGACATCCAAATCTTTCAATCGAAAGTTGATAACAGATGAACAGTACACCGATTTGATGGAAAAAATTATCCACCTCAACAAAAAATTGAACAACTACATCAATTGGCTCGAAGAGCAAATCAAAAACAACAAAGACAAACCCTGATCCCCCACTCCCTAATCCCTACTCCCTTTTTTACCTTTGCGTCATGTACATCCTCCTTCTCTCCATCGTCATCGGCCTGTTCGTGGCCATGTTGTTTGTCAACCTGTACTTTCGAGCCAAAGTGTTCAAAGTCTATGGCGTGCTGGTGCGCAATAAGGTCGAGTTCGGCGCGGCGCACATTTTCAACCGGCAAAAATTGGAAGAAGAAATCCTGCCCAAGTATCCGCAGTTCCGCAACGAAATCGAGTCGTTCATCCGGCACATGAAATACTCGATTCGTATGGCGACAGTGCTGATTGCGCTGATTACGGCGTTTGGGGCGATTTTGATGTATTATAGATAAAAGTGTCGGAGTGACTTCGAGTCACCCCGACACTAAAACGCTATGTTTGTACATACTTCCTTCTACTTTTGCCATCTGATGAAATGAAAGCATGAGCGCCGAAATACAATCCGTCCGAATTTTTATCGCCTATTCGAGCAAGGATTTAGAGTTTCAAAGAGAACTCAAAAATCACTTGGAACCACTCGTCCGCAACAAGCGGATAGTGGTCATGGACAATTATGCCATCAACCCCGGCGACAATTGGGATGAAAAAATAGGCCAAATGTTGGAGCAATCCGACATAGTGCTGCTCCTTTTGAGTGCCGACGCGCTCGCTTCCCCACATTTTTTCCGGGAGGCTGGAATCGCCATCGAGCGTCGCCGCCAAGGCCGCACCGATATTATCCCCGTCAAATTGCGCCCCTGCGATTTGGAGGACGAGCCGCTTTTGCGAGAACTCGACCTGCTCGAAGTGTTGCCCGAAAAAGACGTACCTGTAGTAAAATGGACGCACCGCGATGAGGCTTATTTGTCTATTGTTCAAGGATTAAAAAGAGTGCTTCGAGTGCGCGAGGAGGCCGTCGTTGCCCGCGAACAGCGTAACCAACAAGAAGCGGCTGAGGCTGCCGACACTGCCGCGTGGCAAAGCGCCGAAAGAGCCAATAACGAGGCAGCCTACAAAAGATATCTTCAACAATATCCCGGCGGCCTACACGCTGTGCAAGCAAAGAAAAAAATCGCTGCTTACGAGCGGACACACGAAGAAAGTGCCCAGAAAAAACGAGAAAAGGAAGCCGCCGAAACTCGCGCTCGCGAAGAGGTAGAGAAGAGACGACGTGAAGAAGCTGAACGCAAAAGACGCGAAGCCGAACAAGCAAACCGCGAGCAACAACTGCTTGAGCAAGCCGACCACGACCTTTGGGAATTCGCCGAAGAAGCGGACACTGAAGCCGCTTATAAGAAATATTTGAGCAAATACCCTAGAGGTTTTCACGCTGCTGCCGCACATATTTTTGCAAAAAGGCGTGAAGAAGATGAACGTAAAAAACGCGAGGAGGCAGAAAAACGCCGAAAACAAGAAGAGGTAGAACGCTTAAAAAAAGAGGAGGAGCAAGCAGATAAGTCGGCTTGGGAATTGGCACAAAAAACTGACACGGCCGAAGGTTATGCGCGCTACCTAAGAATGTATTCATCTGGGCGATATGCTGTACAAGCCTACCGACTACAACAGGAACTGATTGAAAATGAAGCGACTGCCAAAAAGCAGCGTGAAGAAGAGGCTCGCAAAAAACGTGAACGAGAGACCGCTGAAGCTAGTACCCGTCAAGAGTTTGAAAAAAGGCAACGCGAAGAAGCCGAACGTAAACGCCGTGAAGATGAAGAAGCCCCACCCGCCGCGCCGAAACGCAAGCGCGATTATTACGAAGTGCTCGGAGTGCCGAGAATCGCCGCCTCCGACGTGATCGAAAAAGCGTATGTCGAAAAAAAACGCGCGGTCTCTCCCGGCAGTGAAGCCGACCTCGAACTGCAGGAAGCATACAGGATGCTGAGTGATGCTGATCTGCGCAGGAAATACGACCGCTACGGCCATGCGGGGGTAGAGGGCGACCCCTCCACAAACGAGTTTAGCAAGATGAGCATGGATGATATACTCCGGAGATGGATTTGACATCGATCAAACGGCGGAGTGAGCGCCGCCCGACTCGAAACTCAAATACGCTTTTGGCCTCATACTCACAATGTTGTCGGCAGGACGCACGACAACGGCAAATAGCTTTCCTTCTCTACCTTTGCCGCGCCATCACCCATTCACTCATTCGCACATTCACTCAATGAAAATAGCCCTCCTCGGCGCCGGCCACCTCGGCAAAATCCACCTGAAATGTATCTCCGCCACCGAGTGCTGGGAACTCGCCGGTTTTTACGACCCCGACGATAAAAACGCCGCCTCTGCCACTGCTCAATACGGGACAAAACGCTTCAAATCTTTGGATAAACTTCTGGCCGAATGTGACGCGGTGGACATCGTGACCCCGACACCGACGCACTACAAATTGGCCGCCAAAGCCATGCGCGCGGGCAAACACGTTTTTATCGAAAAACCCGTCACGGAGACCGTTTCAGAAGGAAAAAAATTATTGCAACTTGCTGAACAGCAGGGTGTAAAGGTGCAGGTCGGCCATGTCGAGCGATTCAATCCCGCCTACCTCGCCATTCGGGATATGGTGCTCAATCCCATGTTTATCGAAAGCCACCGGCTGGCGACATTCCAGCCGCGCGGCACAGAGGTGTCGGTCATCCTCGACCTGATGATTCACGACCTCGACCTCGTGTTGCATTTGGTAAAATCGCCCGTCGCGAAAGTCAGCGCGAGCGGCGTGGCCGTGTTGAGCCACACGCCCGACATCGCCAACGTTCGCGTCGAATTTGCCAACGGCGCGGTGGCCAACCTCACCGCCAGCCGCATCTCCATGAAGCAAATGCGGAAGATGCGCCTCTTCCAGCCCGACCACTACCTGAGCCTCGATTTTTTGGAAAAAAACGCCCAAATCGTGCGCCTTTTCGCGCAAGACGCGACCGATCTGCCGCCGCAAGAACAACTCATGGAATTCGAGACGAACGCCGGGAAAAAATGGCTCCAACTTTCCATGCCCGAAACCCCGCCCGTGAACGCCATCCAACGCGAACTGGAGACTTTTCACGAGAGCATGGTGCAAGACAGGGAGCCGGTGGTGACGCTGCACGACGGCTTCGCAGCATTGCAATTGGCGCACCGGATATTGAAGGAGATTGAGGTGCGGCAGGAGAAATACAAATAATGTGGGATTTTGAATGAGTTATTTACGTTTGCAGAGGGATTGCAAATCATCATTTCTCAATAAAACGACAACCAACCATGAGAGACGCCATGCTTATCGTGCATTTCATCGGCCTGGCGATGGGCCTCGGCACCAGTTTCGCGTTCATGTTTCTGGGCATGGCAAGCGCCAAAATGGAAGAGTCCGAAAGGCTGAAATTCACCCTGAACACCTTTGTGCTGAGCCGAATGGGGCAAATCGGCCTGACTTTGCTGGTCATTTCGGGATTTTATCTGATGACCCCCTACTGGCGCAGCCTCTCCAACTCACCGATGCTGGTTGCCAAATTGGTGCTGGTGTTGGTGCTGGTGTTGGTGCTGGGCGCCTTGATTGGGGTAAACAGCGCCACTGCTAAAAAAGCGAAAGTGGGAAATGCCGCGGTTCATCTGAAAAAAATGGCGACGCTCGGCAGATTCTCCATGCTCACCGTGTTGGTTATCGTGATTTTAGCCGTGCTGGTTTTTCACTGACCTGACTCATTTTATGTTCTCTGCCTGCTCCGCCGGTTGGGCTGTGCCACCCACAGCGTTGAGTTCGAGCCGATATTGAGCATTGGAGGAGTCCAAATCCACCGCTTTTTTCAGCCATGTGATGGCCTCGGCGTTGTTGCCCGACAGCCGGTGCGTCCGCCCCAACAGATAGGCACATTCGGCGTCGTTCCGGTTTTGCCCCCACGATTCGTTCAGGTATTCCAAAGCCAATTTATAGTCGCGTTTTTGCTCCAAATTGTCGCGCCCCACCTCTTTGAGCGCCCGCGCCAGATTGACGCGCACGGGATAATCGGGGTTGAGGCGCGTCACAGCGGCGTAGTTGCGGATGGCTTCGTCGTAATTCTTCAAATGCTCGTAGCACAGCCCGCGATAAAAAATCGCGGGGATGTGGTTGGGGTGGATCTCGACCGCCTTGTTCAGATGTGTCAAAGCCTGCTGCACCAAATTGTGCCGGGCGGCTGGGTCTTTTTCCTGCAAAGAACGATTGTAAAGGGCTGCACCACAGGAAGTTTGGATTTTTGTGCTGTTTTGGCTGACCTCCACATCTTTGAAAAAAAGCGTGTCGTTGGAAGCCCAATCAGGATTTCGCGTCAGCGTTTTTAATAAAAACAATACGCTCACGACGGCCAGCAGCGCCAACGGTATTTTCAATCCTTCCCAATTCGCCTCTCGTTTTGTCAGCCGCAGCATCAAATGACCCGCCACAAGCGCAAAACCCACCGAGGGCATAAACAGGAACCGCTCGCTCATATTCGTGCCGACCGGGAAAAACAGGTTGGATACAATACTGAGCGTGAGGAGGTAGTACAAAATGCCAAACGAGAGCAGGCTTTTTTGTCGAAAACCCCGAACCGCTATTACCATCAACGTTATGTAAATCAACAAACTAACCAATGCGCCCGGATGCCCCAAAGCCATGATGTCAATGTGCCGGGGATAATAATCGTGCGTCAGCGGGTGCGGCACGAACAGCAATTTGAGGTAAATACCGAGCGTGAAAAAGATGGTCGCCATTTTTTCGCCGGCGCTGAACGGCACCCATTGGCGGCCCTGCACTTTCACGAACGGATTGTTCATCAAGCCGAGCGAGGTGCCGTCGCCATACGACCAATGGACGATGATGCCCCGGATGACAAAAAACACCGCAAAAGCCGCGAGCAGTGGCACCGTCCACTTGAACAACTGCGCCGCGCTTTGGCGCAAAGTTTGGCCCACCGGGACGCGGAAAAAGTAGAGCGCCATCGGCACCACGAGCAGAAAAGTAGCCGCATTTTCTTTGGACAAACACGCGATGAAAAACGCAACCGCCGCCCCGATATGCCACGTTATCTTTTGTTTGTCAATGGCTTGCAACACACAGTAGAGCGTGGCAAGGCTGAACAGCAACGACAGGATTTCGTCGCAGCCTTTCACATTGGCCACCACCTCCGTGTGAATCGGATGTACCGTAAAAATGATGGCCGCAAAACACGACAACACCGCCGCGTGAGGCCGGCCAAGTCTTTCGTGCAGCAGCAACAACAGCGTCCGGTACACCACCACGCAGGTCAGCGCAAATAGCAGCACCGACAGCAGGTGAAACGCGAACGGGCTTTCCCCAAACAACTGCCACGTCAGCGCAAATAGCAGCAGCGAAAAAGGCCGGTATCGCCCGCCCGCCACGATGGTGCGGTCGTCCGATTTCAAAAAACCGTAAAAAGTATCTTTGGAAAAAATGTCGGGGATGCCCGATACGCCCGCTTTGGTGAAGTCGTTGCTTGTGATGACCACCTCGTCGTCGAGCGTAAAACCGTGCTGCAAAGTGTTGGAATACGCCAAAAAAGCCAGCACAAAAACGGCCAGCGAAATCCAGCCGGTTTTCAAAAAAACAGCCGGGGCATTGTCGAAAGAGATTGGCAGACGAGTTTTTGGTTTTGCTGCCGGAGCGGTGGCGGGCTGGCTTTTTCGCTGTGGCGGTGTTTTCTTGGCCATCTTTTTTTGAGGGCAAAGAAAATGGAAAACTGTTCGTGCCGATAGACATTTTTCACAAAGTCCGGGGGGATTTGCCATATCGCATCCAAATCGAGAATTGCTGATAATTTGCGCCCACTATGAAAAATATTTGCCTCCTCCTCGCCCTCCTCATCACCCTCCCCGCCCACGCCCAACCCAAAACCTACTGCAACCCCATCAACCTCGACTACGGCTACACACCCATTCCCAATTTCTCCGAAATGGGTCGCCACCGCGCCACTGCTGACCCGGTTATCACCCTTTTTAAGGACAAATATTATCTGTTTTCCACCAACCAATGGGGCTACTGGTGGAGCGACGACATGGCCGATTGGAGGTTCGTGCCGCGCAAATTCCTCAAACCCTGGCACAAAGTGTACGACGAACTTTGCGCCCCCGCCACACTCGTGCTGGGCGACACGCTGCTCGTCATCGGCTCCACCTACACCAAAAACTTCCCCCTTTGGATGAGCACCGACCCCCAGCGCGACACATGGGCGGAGGCCGTGGATTCGTTTCAGGTCGGAGCCTGGGACCCCGCTTTTTTTGCCGACGACGGCGGGCGGGTGTATATTTATTTCGGCTCCAGCAATGTATATCCCATCTACGGGCATGAAATTGACAGAAAAACCTTGCAGCCCATCGGCGAGCGAAAAGAGTTGATAACACTCAACCAAGAGCAGCACGGCTGGGAGCGTTTCGGCGAACACAACGACAACACCTTCCTCGCGCCATTCATCGAAGGCGCGTGGATGAACAAACACGACGGCAAATATTACCTCCAATATGGCGCGCCCGGTACCGAGTTCAGCGGCTACGGCGACGGTGTATATGTCGGCGACCACCCGCTCGGCCCGTTTGAATATCAACAGCACAATCCCTTCGCCTACAAACCCGGCGGCTTTGCGCGTGGCGCAGGTCACGGGGCCACTTATCAGGACAAATTCGGCAACTGGTGGCACGTCGGCACAGTTGTCATTTCGGTGAAAAACAACTTCGAACGGCGGCTCGGCATTTGGCCGGCAGGTTTTGACGCGGACGGCGTTTTGTACTGCAACACAGCCTACGGCGACTACCCACATTTTCTGCCCGACAAAACCGCCGACCACCTTCAAAGCCGCTTCACCGGCTGGATGCTGCTCAACCACAACAAACCCGTGCAGGTCTCCTCCACGCTCGGCGGATACGCGCCCAACTATACTGTGGATGAGGACATTAAAACTTATTGGAGCGCCGCGACCGGCAATCCCGGTGAGTGGCTGCAAACCGATTTGGGCGCGGTCAGCACCGTCCACGCCATTCAAATCAACTACGCCGACCAAGACGCTGCTTTTCTCGGAAAACAAACTGGGCTGCATCACCAATACCTGATTTCACATTCCAAAAACGGCCAGCAATGGGAGGTTTTGATTGACAAAAGAAAAAACAAAACCGACGTGCCACACGACTATGTGGAGTTGGAAAAACCCGTGCAGACGCGTTTTTTGAAAATTGAAAACTTCAAAATGCCGTCGGGAAAATTTGCCATCAGCGGATTCCGGGTGTTTGGGAAAGGGACGGGCGCGGTGCCAGATACCGTCCAAAGATTTATCGTGCTGCGGGGCAAAAGCGAACCCCGAAATGCTTGGCTGCGTTGGCAGCAGAGCAACGACGCGACGGGTTACACCATCTGGTTCGGCATTGCGCCCGACAAGTTGTACAACAACATCATGCTCTATGGCCGCAACGAATATTGGTTCAAAGGCATGGACAAAGACTTGCCCTATTATTTTCAGATAGAGGCATTTAACGAAAATGGAATTGGGAAACGGACATGGGTAATGAGAGCAGGCGTTGAGTGATTTTTAGCCGCATCTCCCTTCTCAAAAATGCCATTTTGAAAACGCGCCTTTATCGAAAACCCGCCAATTTCCCGTCGTGTTACTGCCCCGGGTCAGCCGAATTATTCGTATCGCCGATTTTTGTGCCTTTAAAATCAACCCCCGTTTGGCTTGCCTGCAAGTTGTTGATAGAGAGGCTCCCGACGGGTAATGTTGCGCTAAAAGGATTGGCAGGGTTTGGGAAATTGGTGTTTGCTGGGAGAAATCGCCACGCTGTGTTGGCCGGATACGAAAGATAAATGCCGAGTATGAGTTTGCGGATTTCCACAATGTCGAAAGTCGTGACAGAATTGCTTTTGTTGGCATCGGCAGCGATGATTTTCCACGGCGCGTCGAGCGGCTCCAAACCAAGGATATGTTTCGTGATAAGCACCAAATCATATGTGCTGACTCCATTCAAATGATTCGTGTCGCGCACCGGCGCGATGGCGTAATTCCCCCCTGCCGCGAGATTGCCGAAAGAATAATTGCCCGATGCGTCGGTGTAAACGGTGGCCGTTGCGCTGCCGCTCAGATTGACTTGCACACCGGGCATCGGCACGCCCCAATGCGTCTGAACGTTGCCACTGATGCTCAACATTTGGGGCGCGGATTGCGGGTAGCCATTTTGGGTGGCTGGGTTTTGGTTCGTGGGGTCGAGCCACTCGCGGAGGCGCGAAGGCGCGTCGCTGCCTTGACTCCATGAAAAATCGAAACGGCCAAAAAACGCGGACAAAATATTGCATTGATCGGCGGTGTCAATCGCGCCGCCGTGCAGTTGGCCGACTATCAATCTGTTGGGGCCAAACAATGGGCAGCCCGAGGAGCCAGGCTGAAAAATGCCATCGTCCGGTGTCGCCCGCCAATGGCTGTTGGCCGGGCTGGTGCCAAATATGCCGCCCCAATTTAGCAAGTTGGGGTGTATCACCGATGCGCCCGAATCCACCGATATTTTTTTGATGTCGCCGATGGGGTGATGCACAAAAGTTGTGAACGACGGGGGCGTGGTGCTGCGCGTCCAGCCATTGAAATACAACCCGTAATTGGAAGGCAAAGGATTCAATTTCAACAACATAAAATCCGTCTCGGCGCGGAATGCGGTGCGCTCGCA
>CAYZVM010000029.1:10789-26671 GCA_964481485.1 uncultured Saprospiraceae bacterium
TTTTCCGTCTGCCACGCGGCCCCGGTCGGGCAATTGACATTGATGTTGCAAGGCAAAGCATCGCCGAAGCCCAATAGCGCGGCGGGGTCGCCGTCCTGCATGGCCGGGCGGTTGTACACCACATCGGCGCGGTTGAGGTGGACGGCTGTTTGGCCTTTTGCGGAGGCGGGCTCGTAGTATTCGAGGCGGGCCGTTTCACCGGGCAAAACGCCGATGGTGAATTTTTTGGAAGGAATGCAACTGCGCTCGGTATAGGCACCGTAAACGCGCTGACCGCCGGGCGCGTACGCAAAAAAACGGCCTCCGGGCGGCAACTGGAATTGGTCGAACAGCAGCACCAGCCCCAATGCGCCAGGCGATTGCAAGGCGCATTGCCACACGCGCGCACCATCGGGCAAATCCGTCCATGTCCCCGCATTTTCCATCGAAATATCTGCCGTGACGGGCGCAGCAAACCTGTTTTGGCCGGGTGTGCGGTCGTCTTCTTCGCGGGCTTTTTGTACGTCCAATGCCGGAAGCACCACCGCGACGGGTGTTTTTTCGGTTAAAACAGATTGGAAATCAGTGGAAAATGCGAGCGGTTGGCCGCCGTCGCTGATTTGGGCACTGGCGATATATGTCGGCAAAAGTGCGAGTAGCACGAGTCGGTTTCGCATGAGAGACACGGGATTGAGTAGTGATGGGTTGGATTAGTTTTTTCAAATACCGGCCAAAAGTAAAACAAATGGCAGTTAGCAAAAAGCGGGCATTTGAAAAAAACAATCCAATCCAATCCCTAAAAAGGATTCTGAATATCCGGGTTGTTGATAAACGCCGTGTCGGTCAGCGTGTGCAAAAAGGCAATGACGTGCGAAGTTTGGGTGGGCGTGAGGCCGGGGTAGTGATTGCCCACCGGAAAGCCGATTTGTTGGATAAAAGGGTCTTCGTTGAAAACGCCGAAGCCGTTGTCGTTGTATTGCGCCATCACTTCTTCCAATGTTTGAAAACGCCCGTCGTGCATATAGGGTGCGGTGAGCGCGATATTGCGCAACGTGGGCGCGCGGAATTTTCCTTTGTCCGATTCTTTTCCGGTGGTCTCAAACAAACCTTTGTCCGGGAAATCGTCGAGCGAAGCCACACTGTCCAGCCCATTGTTGAAAAAGTTGTTGCCGGTGAGCGTGATGCTGCCGTGGCAATGAAAACATTGCGCGTCGGGAAGCCCCGAATTTTGTCCCTCGTCGAAGTACATCAGTTTGCCGAACAACTCTTCGTCCTCCAATTCAATTTCCCCGGTCACAAAACGGTCGTATCGCGAAGTGCCGCTGCTGATGAGGATGCGCTCGAATTGGGCGAGGGCTTTGGCGACCATTTCTTTGGTGATTTGTTGGCAAGAACTGATGCCGAAGGCTTGGCGAAACAACCCCGGATAGGTCGGGTGCTGCTGCAGTTTTTCGATGACCTCCGGCCAAGTGGTGTGCAGTTCGATGGGGTCTTCTACCGGAAGCAATGCCTGTTCTTCCAGCGTTTTCACCCGCCCATCCCAAAAAAGGCCGTTGGTGGCATAGGCAATATTGAGCAGGCTCATGGAGCTGCGCCGCCCGGCAATGCCGTCTATGCCCGTGGAAACGGCTTTATTGTCAGTAAAACTGCCTTGCGGCAAATGGCACGAGGAACACGACATGGTGCTATCGCCCGAAAGGATGGGGTCATAAAAGAGCCGCCGCCCCAATTGCACCGCTTCGAGCGTCATAGGATTGTCCACCGGGATGGGTATTTGCGGGAAATGGTCGGGCTTTTTGATGGTGTACGATGTGGGGTTGTACGCAATGTCGGTCAAGTCGCACTCCAACGGGCCGATGGGCGGGCAGTCTTTTTTACATTGCGCCAAAAGGACAATCAGCGCGGCTGTGGCGAGGGCGATTGGGAGTCTCATGCTGAAATCGTTTTGTTAGGAACTGTGCTGGATAAAGTATCAGATTCAGGTTACAGATTTTGGTGCCATATTTCCTGTTTTTGAGCGAGCATAGCACCGCTATTTGAGCGAAAAAAGAGGAAATATGGCATCAAAAGATGAGCATCAATTTGGTACTTTATTTCGGTACCGTTCCTTATTTCAACTCGGTGGCGTTCGCAAAATTGTACATCATCTTTTGCCCCAGCACGATGTTGGAAGCACTGTGCGAGGTGGTTTGGTTGGTCGGCACAGTGAGGTCGAGCAATTGGCCGTCGAAGGTGAAGAGTTTTTTCAAATCAAACTCCACGACGAGCGTGCCGTCGCCCGCCACGCGAATATCCTGAACCATCGTACCCGTATTATAGACGGCATCCGAGCCGCAGTGGTAAAAGATGTTGGTCTCGGGCGTGGCATCGCCGTCAAGATCCACTTTGCCCTGGACTTTGGTGAAAATGTAACTTTTCCAGCCCGACCAATATTCCGACTCGCGGTAGAGCGGGTGGTCGGTCGGGAAATCGGCGGGTGATTTTGCGTTCAAATCAGCCCGGATGCCGTAGCCGATTTTGAGGCCAGTGTAGTCGCCATCTGGCACACCATATTTAAAAGTCACCTCCACAGCTTTGTCGTCGGGCGCGAAATCGGGCGTAAAATCCACCCATTCAATATCGGAGAGTTTCACTTCTTCCGTGCCTTTGAGCAAAGTGATGTCGGAAAGGAAGGTGTTGAATTTGTCGAACAAAATGGTTTTGTCGCCGTAGGGGTAGTTTTTGTATTTCTCCAACGGCTGGCCGTCGTACAAGACTTTGAATGTGAGGGTGAAATTGTCTTGGAGCGTGGGTTGCTCTTCTTCTTCGCAGCCGGAAAAAAGTGCCACGGAGAGGATCAGGAGGGGCAAGATGTACTTTTTCATAGTAGTTGTGTTCTAAAAAATTTGTGTTGACAAAAGTCCGTAATTCTATTGTGAAACACGAAACACGTTTGGTAGGTTGGCAACAATTTGACTTTTCCATGTCAATATGTCGCCGGTTGTCCAATTGATGCCCTCAAACATCTTTTTGTAGTCCACTCCCAATCTCAGGCGAAAATCATAACCGCCCGACTGGTGGGTGAACACGCCGGTTTGTTCGATAAAAAAATTGTCGAAGTCGGCTTTTGTAAATGCCAATGTGTCGGGTGGGGTAGCGGCCATCGAATCGCGCACGACGACGGCTTGTAGGAACACAAAACCCGCGTCGCGCCCGTACCAAAGACTGTCGCCCTGTATCCTGAGCGGATGCCCAGGTTTTGCCAGACGCGGGATGACGCGCTGCGCGTCGGGCGAAAGGCCGAGCCGGATTTTGACATCTTGAAATACGCCCGCTGGCCGGAAATCGCCCACCTCGTTGTCCACCGGGGTGCGGCGGGCAAGCAGGAAATCATCGGTGAAAGTCTCTTTGATGGTGTCGCTGCCCGACTGGGAGAAGGCTTGCAATTGCACCGTGTCGCTCACCACGAAGGTTTCGCCGTTTTGGGTCAATTGGAATTCCGAGAGGTAAAAAACGACGCTTTTGATGCGGAAAAGCGAGCCATTGTCGGCAGGGTAGAGCGAATCGGGCAGGTATTGGAACGTGTCGAAACGCTGCACGGTTTCGAGGCGGAGTTTGGGGTACAGGCAGCAGCAATCATCGTCGGCGGCAGCATCGAAGTTGGTGGCTTCGATGTCGAGGCAGCCTTCTTTGGGCTCAAAACAGGCAGTTTGAAAAAAGGAAAAAGGAAAAAGGAAAAAGGCAAGACGCAGCGCAGCAAGGGTTGGCATCAACCTCAAATGCGTGGGCACAAAAATGTTGAAACCCCGAAACTTTGAAACCCTGAAACCCTGAAACCTCATAATTCTTTCATCATCTGTTTGATAATCTGTTTCACCTGTGAGGAAAACTCTTTTTCCATAATCCAGTGGCCGTAGTTTTTTTCTTTTTTCAACACTTCTTTCACTGGCTGACCGGCGTATTTCCCAAAATTGAAAATAACCGTGCCATCGGCTTGTACTTTCAGTTTTTGGGTGGCATCGAGGAAGTTGAGGTCGTTGGTAAAATCGTGGATGGCCTGAATGTCGTTTTTAATGGGCGCCGGCACCACATTGCCGTCTTCGTCGAGCAGGTCTTTGCCATCGTACACGCTGATTTGGCCTTTGAATACATCTATCGTGGCGCGCACATCGGCCAGCGCGTCGTGCGCGTCTTCGAGTTCTTTCCCGCAATAAAAACGGAACGCGGCTTTCAATGTGCGCGGCTCCATTTTGTAGAAAATACGCTGCACGTCAATCAAACGCCGCTTCGAGGTGTCGAACTCCATGCCGACGCGGGCAAATTCTTCCATGAGCATCGGCACGTCGAAACGGTTGGAATTGTAGCCCGCGATGTCGGCATCACCGATAAAATCCCAGATTTTTTGGGCGACTTGGGCAAAAACGGGTTTGTTCGCCAGGTCTTTTGGAGTGATGCCGTGTATTGCCATGGACTCTTCCGAAATGGGTATACCGGGGTTGATGAGCATGGAAAGTTCCGTCGGCGGCTGACCGTTTTTGTGGAGTTTCACCAGCGCAATTTGTAGGATGCGGTCGCGGATGACGTTCAGGCCGGTCGTTTCCACATCGAAAAAGACGAGGTCGCGGGTGAGGTTTATACTAATATCGTTCATAAAAACAGTCGTTAAGAGTTATTGGGTTATTCCCTAGACCTATAAGGTTTTTGAAAACCTTATAGGTCTCACGGCAGCCACTACTTCCCGTCCAGCAAATTTTCGTCCAGCAGCCCTTCCCTTTTTGCGGTCTCGCCGGGGCCGTGCAACTGAATAGGTTGTTGTGTTTTGCGCAGCCGGATGTTGAGTATTTCCACAAAAAGAGAGAAAAAGATGGCGAAATAGAGGTAGCCTTTGGGTATTTCGGCTTCGAGCAGGTGCCCGCTGTGGGCGGCTTCTGCTACCAATGAAAATCCGATAAGGATGAGGAACGACAGGCCGAGCATCTGAATGGTAGGGTGGTCGTTGACGAATTTGCCCACGGGGCCGGAGAATATCATCATCACCAGCACGGAGACTACCACGGCGATTATCATGATAATCAGGTTGTCGGACAGTCCCACCGCCGTCAGGATGGAGTCGAACGAAAAGACGATGTTGATGAGGGCAATTTGGATGATGACCTGATTGAGCGCCGTCGGGCCTTTTTTTACGGAAGGGTCGTCGCTGGATTGGGGCGATTCGAGTTTGTGGTGGATTTCCGTGGTGGCTTTCCAGAGGAGGAACAAGCCGCCGACCAACAGAATCAATCCCTGCCCGGTCAGCCCCGCGTGTTGGCCGGGGTGCGATTCGTCCCAGCCGGAAAGAAAGTCGAGCGGGACGAGGACTTGGTTGAGCGACATCACCCACGTGATACCAAATAGGAGGACAATGCGCAGCACCATTGCCAAGATGAGGCCGATGTTTCGGGCTTTTGGCTGTTCGGCAGGGGGGAGTTTGTTGGAGATGATGGACAGAAAAATGATGTTGTCCACACCGAGCACAATTTCGAGGAAAGTCAGGGTCAAAAGGCTTATCCATACCTCGCCAGAGGCAAAATCGGGCATTGCAAAAAGGAGCATCACGGGTTGTTGATTGGTTGTTTATAATTGTTGTGACGAAACAGGGTGCAAGGATACGGCTTTCCCACATTCTCCGAAAATCGTTCGCGAGGCGACATTTGGCGACATTAACTTTCAAATTTTGACAACTACTTCGGGGCTTCCATAGTTTTGCACAAAAAACAATCATTCCCGTCATGAAAAATTACCGACTTCTTTTATTCCTGCTTCTCGCAGCCGCCACGCTTCAAGCGCAAACTTCCGCCAAGCAGTATGTGCTTATCGAGCATTTTACCAATTCTAAATGTTCCATTTGCGCGAGCAAAAACCCGGCATTTTACAATCTCATCAACCAGTACCCCGACGACATTCACCACATTTCCATTCACCCATCCTTCCCGTACAATACTTGCGCATTTTATTTGGCCAACACAACGGAGAACAGCGCACGCACTTCATATTACGGCGTGTTTGGCACACCGAGCATCGCGCTGAACGGCACATTGCAGCCCATCACGACTCCGTTGCTCACCACGGCTACATTGCAGGAATATTTGGGAAATACCAGTCCGCTCTGGCTCCAGGTCAGCGAATCGGGCCCCAGCAACGCCCGCGTGGCGACCGTGAAAGCCCATTCTCTGAGCACTATTCCCGCTGGCAGCTATAAAATCTATGCCGCAGTGGTGGAAAAAGAGGTGGCCGCACCGCCGCCGCCGAACAACGGCGAGGCCGTCCACCACGATGTGTTCCGCAAAATGTTGCCCGACATCAATGGTTCTACCTATACGCCCGCTGCGGCGGGAGAATTGGTCGAGTTCAATTTCAATTACACCATTGCACCGGGCTGGAATGCCGACGAAGTTTATGTCATCGCTTGGGTACAAAACACGGCCAACAAAGAAATCCTGAACAGCGGCACCCGTTTCGACCCGCCAGCAGTGTCAAGTACCAATGAAGCCGCTCCGCAGACGATTCAAATCCAGCCCAACCCGGTGAGCGAACTCGCCACCGCCCGCATCGGCGACGACGAGGCCAAACAAGTGGAAGTTTATGCCGCCAACGGCCAGCGCGTTGCCATCACGTTTGAAAACCAAGAAATTGGAATATTGAGCATCCCGACTTCGACCCTCACCGCTGGTATTTATTTTGTAAAAATCACCGGCGAAAAAGGGGTATATGTGGCGAAGATGGTGAAGAATTGAGTTGAAAGAAACTCGTTCAAAAAAACAAAAAACGGGGTTGAGACCAATTGGCGCTCAACCCCGTTTTTTGTTTTTCCAACCCTCGCCTCAGCCCATTTTCACGATTTGCGTCGGTGCCATCATTTCGTTCCGCACAGCCACCTGCCGCAGCGTGTTTTTGGCTACTTCCAAAAACGCAGCAGACACGATGCCGTCGTTTTGCAGAATAGCCGGAATGCCCGAATCGCCCCCCTCGCGGATGCTCTGTACAATCGGGATTTGACCCAACAAAACGGACTGGCTCTCTTTCGCCAACTTCTTTCCGCCGCCCTGCCCGAAGATAAAGTACTTGTTTTCAGGCAATTCCGCCGGGGTGAACCACGCCATGTTTTCCACCACGCCGAGTATCGGCACATTGATTTGCGGCAGCAAAAACATATTCATTGCTTTCAGTGCGTCGGCCAGCGCGACTTCTTGCGGGGTGGTCACGAGCACCACGCCGGTCACTGGCACGGTTTGCACGAGCGTCAATTGCACGTCGCCCGTGCCGGGCGGTAAATCCACGATGAGAAAATCGAGTTCGGGCCACAGCACTTCGTTCACGAATTGCTTGATGATGGCTGCCAGCCGCGGGCCGCGCAGCACCACTGCTTGGTCGGGTTCTATGATGTTGCCGATACTGATGACGGGCAGGCCGTAGGCATCGAGCGGCACCATTTTCATCGCGCCGGTCACGTCGCGCACTTTCGGGCGTTGCCCCACGAGGCCGAGCATGGTGGGGATGCTGGGGCCGTACACGTCGGCGTCCATGAGGCCGGTGCGGGCGCCGAGTTTTTGGAGACCGAGGGCGAGATTGACGGCGACGGTGCTTTTGCCCACGCCGCCTTTGCCGGACGCGACGGCGATGATGTTTTTGATGTGCGGCACGATGCTGGTGCTTTCCTGGCTGCCGGGCGTGCGCGCCATGAAGTGCGCGTTCACGTTCGCGTTGGGGTAAATTTCCGCGATGACGCCGATGCAGGCGAAGTTGAGTTCAGCCTTTCCCTGCATTTGGAGCGACGGCACGAGCAGTTTGAAATTGACGTTATCGCCCTCTATTTCAATGTCTTGCACCATACCCGCTGTCACGATGTCGCGCCCGGTTTGTGGGTCGCGGACTTGGCGGAGGGCGGTGAGTATTTTTTCTTTTTCCATGTTTAAAAAACTGCGACTCGGTTTTTAACTGATTAGGGGTTATCAATTTCAGGGGGAAGGTAAAACGCCCGCAGATCGACTCGATGCTCAACTTTCTGTTTGCCGGACGGATACCTGTCAAGGAAATTTTGTGAAACAAACTTAAAATCTGCCTCCGGTACTTGAATGTAAATCTTCTCAAGGTTCGATTTTGATAATATTTCTCTGTCAATCAATCTGTTGAAGTCAGGAAAGGAATAGCCAATGATTACCAAGATGTTCGTTTTCGACATTATTTTGCTTGCTAATTCTCTGGCTTGTTCTGTCACCTTTTCCTTCTCCCATGCAAAATAAAAAGCAGGAGTATACTCATGATAGCGACTGCGACTTTCCTCAAAGAAGTTCAGCATATACTTCAGGCCATGCTCGAACTCATCTTCAACCACATTGAAAATATTTTCAAAGCCCTCACCTCTAATTTTTTTGGCCAAACCCGCCGTTCCATTCAACTTGACTAAGGTCGAATTATCCAGAAGTGGCAAAGGAGATTTTGACGGAAAAACTTGTAATTTCATCTGGGCACTTTGCAAAGCAGTCGTGCACATTCGGGAGTAAGCAAGTTCAAACTGCATATCATAATTCCAAGACAAAATATTGACATTCTTGGGCAAAGTTTTCAGTGAATCATCAAGTAACGAACCTAAAAAAGTATTGTAGCGACGGTCGTGGCTCGTTATGATATCTTTCATTGAAAATTCTGGTTCATCTGATTCGGACGGAAAGCCTATGGCAATCGGAAATTTTTCAGGACGAATGATTAAATTTTCGGGTTTCTTTAACTGCTCAAAAAAGAGGTAGCAAATGAGTACATTTTTCATTCGCATCAATTTCGGACCGTCGCCGCTCAATGCCAATTCTCTCATGTAAGCATCAACTGAAGTGTGTTGCTCGGTATTCCCCATAAGTTCTGACAAATCTTCGTAAAAATTTTTGAAGACTTCTTTTTTCGCTTCGGTGTCCTTCTCCCAAGAAAAAATGAAGTCTCTAAACTTTTTCATTCTTGGCAGCATCGCATTCACTACTGGTATTGCCTGAATGCTCGCACCTGCTCCAATTAAGTAGGTAATGTTTTTCATTTTATCAAAAACGTGTTGTTTCGAGATTAAAGGCAATTGTTTTCATCCTTTTCGTCTCCGCACCTTCCCTTGTTTTTTCCTCCAAAACCATCTCTCGCGCCTCCGGCATTTCAAACACGGACCGCATATCGCGGATGCGGGCGGCAGGCACACCGTTGGCTTTGAAGTATGTCATCACGGCATCCAATGTCATTTTGGAAATTGCTTCTGTCAGAATGTGGTTCAGCCTTTCCCGGTTTTGCACACGAGCAGCATTTGTCTGAAAATCAGGATTTTCCAACAATTTTTCCAAACCTAAAACGGCGCAAAGTTGGCGAAACTGCCGTTCCGTACCAACTGCCAGCAAAATTGGTTGGCCGTCGGCGCAGGTGAAAATGTCGCCGTAAGGTGCGATGTTCGGGTGTTGCGTCCCCATGCGCTGCGGGACATGGCCGGCCATCAGGTAATTGCTGGCTTGGTTGGCGAGCGAGGCAAGGGCGGATTCCAAGAGCGAGGTCGTGACCGTGCTGCCCTCGCCCGTGCGCTCGCGGTGGAGCATAGCGAGCAAAATGGCTTCTTTGAGCTGGTGCGCCGCCAAAATATCAATGAGCGCCACCGGCATTTTTACGGGCGGGCGGGCAGACTCGCCATTCATAAAAAGGAAGCCCGCTTCGGCTTGCAGCACCACGTCGAAGGCTGGGCCTTCGTCTTCCGGGTCGGCGAAGGGATTGAGTTGTGCGTAGATAAGTCGTTGGTTTTGAGCGCGAAGGCTCTCAGCATCCACGCCCAAACGGCGAGCGGAAGAAGGTTTGAAATTGGAAATCACAACGTCGGCTCGCAAGGCGTGATCGAGTGCAATTTTAAGATCATTGGGGTCATTCAGGTCGAGGAAGAGGTGTGTTTTGCCCCAGTTCACGCTCGCCCAATAAGCCGAAATGGACGAATCCGGATTTTCCGAGGGCAATTTCCAGCCGCGCGTCACGTCGCCGCCAGTTGTTTTGTTTTCGATTTTGACCACTTCCGCGCCGAGTTCGGCAAAAAACATTCCGACCGCAGGGCCTGCCAACACACTGGCAAACTCTACTACTTTGAGGCCTGAAAAAAATTTGTCTTGTTCCATTTCTAATCAATATTTCATTCCGAATTGTGCCCTGGGCAGATTTCTCCTTCCGCAGGATGAATTGTGTTCATTGGCAAAAGAAAATAACAAATTTTTTCAGTTTCTTTTTGAGATTAAAGTATTGGAAATCGTCAAATCTATGCATTGACTTTGCGATTGCTACGCGAGATTTGCTGCTGCCAATGCCGATGTAGAGCGTAATCAATCCAGGGTTTGAGTGAAAAAAGATAGTTTTGCATCACTAATGGGCCGGCACAGTGGCCGTCTGGTGTTCCGACGTTCTGGACGGCTGTATAAGCCAGTGACAAATCGAACTTGCACACGCCCTCCCAAGGTTGCTGCTTTTCTTGTTTCCATTTTCTCTTGATTGCAAAAAACAACTTCGCAAACGCAAGATAATAAAAAAAACGGCGTCCAAAAGTCCAATTCTCAATGATAGTTATCCCAGATTTTGATATAAAAGAAACCCTCCTGTCGGACGAACGCCGCACCATCTGCCGCGCTGTGCGGCAACGAGACGGGCAAGTCGTGATTTTGAAAATCTGCACGGGCGAGTTTTCCGACACCCGGGAAATGGCAAAACTGCGCCGGGAATATGACATCGCCCAACAACTCGATTTTGAAGGCGCGGTCAAAGTGCTCGAACTGCACGAATTCACCGGTGGCGCGGCTCTGGTGATGGAGGATTTTGGCGGCGTGGCTTTGAGCCAAATCACAGGCAAAAAGCCCTTGCCGCTCGACGTGTTTTTCCCGATAGCTATCCGGCTCACCGATATGCTGGCCGAGCTGCACCACCGCAACATCATCCACAAAGACATCAAGCCCGACAATATTCTGGTGGACACAGAGCGGAAGGATGTCCGGCTGATAGACTTCGGCATCGCTGCTTTGCTGACCAACGAAACCGTCGGCATTGTCAGCCACCGCGATTTGGAAGGCTCGCTGCACTACATCTCGCCCGAACAGACCGGGCGCATGAACCGCCCGATTGACTACCGCTCCGACTTTTATTCGCTCGGCGCCACTTTCTACGAACTGCTCACCGGGGCGCCGCCTTTCCCATCGGGCGACGCTGCAGTACTCGTGCATGCACACCTTGCGCGGATGCCCGTTTCGCCGACAGAGAGCAGCCCCGCTGTGCCACCCGTTTTGTCGGAAATCGTGTTGAAATTGCTCGAAAAATCGCCCGAATCGCGCTATCAAAGTTTGCAAGGACTGAAAGCCGATTTGGAAAAATGCGCCCGGCAATGGCAAAAATCGGGCAGTATCGAGGTTTTTCCGTTGGGGGAAGAAGATGTGTCCGACCGTTTTTTGATTCCCCAAAAATTGTACGGGCGTGAGTGGGAGACGGAGTTTTTGCTCGCTGCTTTCGACGAAGCCGCGCAGGGCAACGCGGTGCTGCTCACCGTGTCGGGCTTTTCGGGCATTGGCAAAACAAAACTCATCGAGGAAATCCACAAACCGGTGGTGGCGCGGCGCGGTTATTTTATTCGTGGAAAATATGACCAGTTCAACCGCGACGCACCGTATAGCGCGGGCATTGAGGCATTCAGCGGCCTGATTCGCCAATTGCTTTCGGAAAGCGACGCCGCCATTGCGGTATGGAAAGAAAAACTTTTGGACGCGATGGGCGCCAACGCGGCGGTCATCGTCGAAGTGTTGCCCGATTTGGAACTCATCATCGGCAAACAGCCAGTGCCCGCCGAGCTGCCGCCATCCGAATCGCAAAACCGATTCAACCGCGCATTTTTGCAGTTTGTCAGCACCCTCACCCAGCCGGAGCATCCGCTCGTATTTTTTATTGACGACATGCAATGGGCGGACATCCCGTCGCTCAAACTGCTCGAGCTGCTCATGGCCGATAAGGAGACGGCTCACCTGCTGTTCATCTGTGCCTACCGCGACAACGAGGTGGATGCCGCGCACCCGCTCGTGAAAACCCTTGAAAACCTGAAATCTCAATTTGCCCCAATAAAAGAAATCACCCTCGCGCCCCTCCAAATCGGCCACATCAGCCAAATCATCGTGGACACGCTGCACTGTTCGCCTGCCGAATGTGCCGAGTTGTCAAAATTGATTTTGGAAAAAACGGGCGGCAATCCCTTCTTTGTCAACGAGTTCTTGAAATCGCTCTACCAAGAAAAATTGTTCGTGTTCGACCACTCGGCCAACCGCTGGGATTGGGATTTGGAAAAAATAAAACTCCGCGACATTACCGACAACGTGGTGGAGCTGATGAGCGGGAAAATCCAACTGCTCGATGAAAAGGCCCAACGGCTTTGCCGTTACGCCGCCTGCATCGGCAACAAATTCGACCTGCACACCCTGGCCACCGTCTATGAAAAACCGCTGCACCTGACGGCGAAAGATTTGCGCCCCGCCATTTTGGAGGGTTTGATTGTGCCCGTCGGCAACGCCTACCGTCTGGCTGAAATCCCCGATGCCGCTGATTCGGGCGCGCCAGTGGAATACCGATTCTTGCATGACCGGGTACAACAGGCCGCCTACGACCTTATTCCTGATTCGGACAAACAAGATTTGCACCTCAAAATCGGGCGGCTCATGCTCGGTCATTTTTCAGAAGAAGAAAAACGAGAGCGGCTGTTCGAGGTGGTCAATCAATTCAACGCCGGCATACAACTCATTGAAAACGAGGCCGAAAAGACGCAACTTGCGGTGCTCAACCTCGCCGCTGGCAAAAAGGCCAAAAATTCCGCCGCTTACGACCCGGCTTGGAAATACCTTGCCACTGGCGCCAATTTGTTGCCCGCCGATGCTTGGCAGCGATACTATGACCTCACGCTCGAACTTCACAACGAAAGCGCGGAGGCAGCCTACCTTAGCGGCGACTTCGACAGCATGGTGCGGCTCACTGGCGTGGTCTTCAGCAATGCCGCCGAACTGCTCCACAAAGTCAAAGCTTACACCATCAAAATACAGGGCTATCTTTCCCTTACCCGCAATGAAGAGGCGTTGAACGCCTGTGTGGAAGTGCTGAACTTGCTGGATGTGAAATTCCCCAGCAACCCGAACAAACTGCACATTGTCAAGAGTTTGATAGCAACAAAATTGCGTTTGCGCGGAAAATCTGCTGACCAATTGGTGGGGCAGCCCAACATGACCGAGCCAAAAGCGACGGCCATTATGGAAATCCTGCCATACACCGCTTCGGCGTCTTATTTTGCAAAACCCGACCTTTTTCCCCTCGTCGTTTTCAAACAAGTCAGCCTCTCCGTCAAGTACGGCAACCACATCCAATCGGCATTTGCTTACGCCACCTACGGTTTGGTGATGTGCGGCAGCACCCTCGAATTTGACGAAGGGCTGAAATTTGGCGAAATCGCCGTTCGGGTACTCGAAAAGTTGAACGCCACGGCCGTCTATTCGCGGGTGCACTTTATCAACTCTGGTTTTATCCTGCATTGGCGGTCGCACTTCCGCCATTCGTTGGGCGGCCTGCTCGATGCTTACCAAAAAGGATTGGAAAACGGCGATTTCACTTATGGCTCTTATGCGATTTTCAATTACAGTTCCGCAAAGTTTTACATGGGCGAGCCACTTTTGCCCCTCAAAAAAGAGATAGACGCCTACGGTGCCGCCGTACAAAAAATCAAACAAAACACCACCGTCGGCTGGCTCAACATACCCCGGCAGGCTGTGGCCAATTTGCTCGACGAAAACCAAATCAGCGCCCGTTTTCTTGGCCCGCACTACGACGAAACCGTTGAAATAGAACAACATATCAAAGGAAAAGACTTTAGCGGCTTGTGCGTCTTTTACATGGCGCGCATGATGCTCGCCTACCTTTTCGACGACACCGACGATGCCCTGAAAAATGGGGAAGAGTCCGTGAAACTGCTTGATACGATAATGGCCACCCCACACGTGATGAGTGCGCACTATTTCTACGCCCTCACCCTGCTGCGTGCCGCCGAAAAAACACCCGCTGAAAAAAACCGCTTGGTTCGACGCGCCGGAAAGACGCTCCAGTTGATAAAGAAATTTGCCAAAACCGCGCCCGCCAACAACTTGGCCAAACAGTATCTGGTGATGGCCGAAATGCAGCGGCTGACGGGAAAAACTTCCGAAACCCACCAACTTTACAAAAACGCCATAGCAGCCGCCCACGAAAACGGGTATATCAACGAAGAAGCCCTCGCCAACGAACTTTTGGCCCGTTTTCTGGCCACCTCCAATCCCGAGCAAAGCCGCCAACACCTGCTCGAAGCCCGCCGCCTCTACCAAAAATGGGGCGCAGCCGCCAAAGTAAACCAACTCGACCAGCAGCACAGCCTGAAAGTTCCCGCAGTCGCCACCAGCGACACTTTTTCCTCCCGCTCCGGCAGCCACAGCAGCGACGAACTCGATATGCTCTCGCTCACCAAAGCCGCGCTCGCTATCTCTGGCGAAATCCAGTTGGACAAACTCATGTCCAAACTCATGCACGTCGTCGTCGAAAATGCCGGGGCGCAAAACGGCTACCTCGTCATAGAGCGCGGCGGCCAGTGGCACATCGAGGCAGAAGGCAAGGTGGACAAAGAAGGCGTCATCCGCGAAGAAACGCGGCTGCCCGGCACCGGCCTCGTGCCAGAGTCCCTGCTCCAATACGTCGTCCGCACCCGTGAAGATTTGGTTATCAATGACATACAACAAGACAGCCGTTTTAGTGCCGACCCGGTGGTGCAACGGCACAGGCCCCGCTCTGTCCTTTGCCTGCCCGTCATCAATCAAGGAAAGATAATCGGGATTTTATACGCGGAGAACAACCTGAACGCCGGGGTCTTTACCGAACAACGCGTCCAATTTCTCAAACTCCTCTCCGGCCAAGTCGCCGTTTCGCTCGAAAACGCGCTGCAATACGAGCGTTTGGAACAAAAAGTAGCCGAGCGCACCGCCGAGGTGATGCAGCAAAAAGAGGCTTTGGAAAAATCATTGAACGACCTGAAAATGGCGCAAGCCAAACTGGTAGAAAGCGAAAAAATGGCTTCGCTCGGCCAACTCACCGCCGGTATTGCCCACGAAATCAACAACCCCATCAACTTCGTCTCCGTCGGCGTGAAAAACCTGATGCGCAATTTCGAGGAAGCAAAACAAGTGATGGATGCCTACCTCAATCCCAATGCCGACCCCGACCAAGTTGCGCAGCAGATAGCCGAAAAACAACGCCGCCAACAGATATTGGAAGTGTTCGAGGACAGCGAATTGCTGTTCAAAAGCATTCAAAACGGTGTGGAGCGCACCATCAGCATCGTCAAAAGCCTGCGCAATTTCAGCCGCCTCGACGAGGGCGATTTGAAAAATGTAAATCTGCACGATGGGCTTGATTCCACGCTCGAAATCCTGCAAAGCCAAATCAAGAAAAAGGCCGAAGTCGTCAAAAAATACGGCGAACTCCCACAGGTAGAATGTGCCGCCGGCAAAATCAACCAAGTATTTCTCAACATCATCAACAATGCCCTGCAAGCCATGGAGGGGCACGGGACTATCACGTTGGAAACCAAATATTTGAAAGACAAAAGCGAGGTCGCGGTCGCTATATCCGACACCGGAAAAGGCATGAGCGAAGACGTAAAACGTCGGCTGTTCGAGCCGTTTTTTACCACCAAACCCGTCGGCGAAGGCACCGGTCTGGGGCTGAGCATCAGTTACAGCATCATCGAAGAACACAAAGGCCGCATCGAAGTAGAGAGCGAAGAAGGCAAAGGTGCTACCTTTGTGATTTATTTGCCGGTAGTCCATTTCGTTGAAAAAAATGGAAAAGGCT
>CAYZVM010000029.1:26771-38610 GCA_964481485.1 uncultured Saprospiraceae bacterium
ACCTTTGTGATTTATTTGCCGGTAGTCCATTTCGTTGAAAAAAATGGAAAAGGCTCAAAAAAATGAGTGATTTGCGAGCGTTGAGATTTTAACACCTTAGCTCGACTAACCAAATAGACGCAACGACATCTTTTGTGCTTTTGCCATAATGCTGACAGGCCTTTAACTTCGTGCGCCAGAGATTCCATGTTTTTTCAAGATGGAATGTCTTCGGTCACCCATCTGAAAATGTCTATCAACTTATGTTTTGCTCTAATCCCCCTCCCTTGCGGTCGCGCTACTTTTTATTTTCGTGTCTAACAAACTGTAAATCAATTTGCCAGATGTGCGGCAGATTCATTCTTTCAGGCTACCATGAACATACCGGAAAAACCCACTGTGCTCTACATTGACGATGAGGAAGACAACCTCGTGGTATTCAGGTCGGCATTCCGGCGCGACTTCAATGTGCTGACCACCACTTCGCCGACCGAGGCGCTCGAGTTCATCGGCCGGGAAGAAATCCCGGTCATCGTGTCCGACCAGCGGATGCCCGTCTGCACCGGGGTAGAGTTCTTTCAGCAAATACCCCAAAACTTTGACAACGTGCGCATTATCCTCACGGGCTTCAGCGACGTGGAGATAATCATCAAGGCCATCAACACCTGCAACATCTACCGCTACCTCACCAAACCTTGGGATCAGGACGAGATGAAAAGCACCCTCGACCTCGCGGTGGAGAAGTATTATTTGCAAAAAAGCAACAACCAACTTTTGCTCGACCTGCAAGCCGCCAATGAGCATTTGGAAGAAAAAGTGAAAGTCCGGACCCAAGAGTTGGAGGAAGAAAAAGAAAAATCCGAACGGCTGCTGCTCAACATCCTGCCCGGCGAAATCGCCGAAGAACTCAAACAGCAAGGCTCCGTGCAGCCCCGCCGCTACGACGACGTGACGGTGATTTTCCTCGACATCGTGGGGTTTACCCGAATCGCCGAGCAGATGCCGCCCGAGGCGCTCATCGAAGAACTCGATTACTATTTCAAAGCATTTGACAACATCTTCCAAAAACACCGGGTCGAAAAGATAAAGACCATCGGCGATGCCTATCTCGCCGTCAGCGGCCTGCCCATTCCCGACGGCAACCACGCCGTCAACGCCATCGAAGCCGCCCGCGAAATCATGGATTTTGTCAACACAGAAAAAGGCCGCCGCGCCGCCTCCTTCGATTTGCGCATCGGCATCCACAGCGGCTCCGTCATCGCGGGCGTGGTGGGCAACACCAAATTTGCCTTCGACATTTGGGGCGACAACGTGAACACCGCAGCCCGACTCGAAAGCAATGGCGAAAAAGGCCGCATCAACGTGTCAGAATCCACTTTTCTCCTCGCAAACGGGCAATACTCGTTTGAGCAGCGCGGCAAAGTGAGCGCGAAGTACAAAGGAGAGATTGAGATGTATTTTTTGAAATAAAAAAAAATTCACCCCCCATACAACGTCGCCGCCCTTCCCTTCCCTCTTTAGGGCAAACGGTTTTCGGAAACACCCGACCGAATACAACAAAATGACCGAGCGCGACCTCATCCAGCAATGCTTAGCCAACGACCGCAATGCCCAGCGGCAGTTGTACGAACGCTACAAAAATGCGATGTACACCTTGGCCTACCGGGTCACGGGCGATTTCGATACGGCGGCAGAAGTGTTGCAGGATGCCTTTTTGCAAGTGTTCCGCCATCTTGCTGATTTTCAGGGAAAAAGCACACTCGGCGCATGGATAAAAACCATCGTGGTGCGTATGGCTTTCAGCGAATTGCGCCGCCGCCGCGTCCGTTTTGAGTCGCTCGAACCAATCCACGACACCGGCAATGTGGATTGGGGCTCTGCTCTGGATGTCGAATATTTGGAACGCGCCATACAGGCACTGCCCGAAGGTTATCGCGCCGTGTTCGTGCTGGTCGAAGTCGAAGGTTTTTCCCACAAAGAAATCGGCGATATGCTCGGCATTTCCGAAGGCACCTCCAAATCCCAACTTTTTTACGCCAAAAAACGCTTGCGCGAAACCCTCATGCTGATATGAAAGAATTGAATCACAACACTTTGCAACAGGCCTTACAACGCCTGCCTCAATATGAGCCACCCGCCGGACTCTGGGATGCGTTGGAAGAATCGCTCGACGCAGAGGAGCAACTTTCGACGGCTGCGCAGACCTTGCCGCAGTACGAGCCGCCCGCTCAGGTTTGGAAAAATCTTGAAACAGCGCTAGAACAAAACCCGGCGACGAGGTCCGTGCTGCGTGTCACGATTTTCCGCCGGTTCATGGCAGTCGCTGCCGTCGGTTTGATTTTGCTGAGTGCGTGGTGGCTTTTCAAAACCGGCAATGTCGGCGCGGAACAAATCGTGTTTTCGCAGGAAAAATTGGACGAACAAATCCGCGCTTCCGTGCAAGAAAAGGAGGACACGGCCTTCGAACTCGTGCAGACACTTTGCCAATCCCGCGCACCGGTGTGCGAAGAGCCTGAATTCAAAACCCTAAAATCCGAGTTGGACGAACTCACCGAAGCCAAAGAATCCCTGCGCCAGGCACTCGGCCAATACGGCGACGACCCGACTCTTGCCGCCCAACTCGTCCGCATCGAGCGCGAGCGTTCGGGATTGCTGCGGCAAATGATGTCTATGATTTAAAAACTGATTTTCAATCATTTAAGATATGAAAGCCCAAATATTGCTGCTCACCCTGCTATTCGCGGCAGGTCAGGCGGCGGCTCAAACTACGCTCCAAGTCGTGACCAAAACGGTGCAAAAAACCGTGTCGTGGAAACCCGGCTACGCGGTTGAAATCAACTGCGAAAAGGCGGACATCGAAGTGGAAACCGCTCCTGCGGGACAAAATTCGGTGCGGGTGAAAGCCGAATTGTCCGCCCGCCACCCACAACTCGACAGTGCCACGATGGATTTGAAGGCTTGGAAATTCGTGACCTCCACCATCGGGAAAAAAATCTTTATCCGCGCTTACATCGGCTTGCCTTCGGGCGCGGCATTGCCTGCTTCCAACCTGAAAGCGAAACTGACAGTGACCGTGCCGGCGGATTGCCCGACCACGCTCACCAATAAATTCGGCAGCGCCCGGCTGGAAAAAATCGCCGCAAAGGTGGTGCTCACCGGCGAGTTTTGCTCTTTCACGCTGCTCCAACTCAGCGGTAAAGTGGAGGTGGACAGCCGATACGGCAACGTGGAAGGCAGCCAACTCTCCGGGCCGGTGGATGTGCAAACCAACCGCGCCGACGTATCGCTCGTCGGATTGGGCAACGACTGCACGGTGCGCAGCAAATACGGCACGGTGCGGGTGGAAGCCGCCGCCCAAACCGGCAATGTGACCGTGCAGGCCTCGGAAGGCGATGTGACGGTAGAAATGCCGCGACCGTATCGCCACAATTTCGACCTCAAAGCCACCCACGGCGAACTGACCATGCCGCTCAGCCTCCGCCTTGACGCAGGCGCAAGTATCAATGCGCAGCAAGCCTCCATCCATCAGGGCGACAACCGACCTCGGATTTTCGTGGAAACCACGCTCGGAAACATCATTATCAAATAGCCACAATCTTATCTTTTGAACTCAAAATCAAAATTTTATGAAAAATATCGCTTCGCTTTTTGCCGCCTTGCTCGCTTGCGCCTCTCTGCTCGGCCAGACAGAAGATACTACATTTTTATCCGTGGGCCAAGAATTCGGAGTGCACGAGCGGCCACAATTCATTGACCAATATGACCTCTTTTTTGGAACACAGCAGCCCGCCCGATGGATGTTCCGCTGGGATTTGGCGGGTGGCTACGAGACAGGCACGGCGCTGAATCTGGACATCGAACACAAACTTTCGCCCGCTTTTTCGCTGCAATTTGCTTACGGGCTGGGCGGAACCAACCGTTTCGATTCCATTTCGCTGGTTGCGCCTTCTCCCAACCCCGATACGCTGTTGTATTTTACTCCCAGTACATCACTGACTATCCATCGTTTTGGGCTCCAGTCGCGGTGGTACTACGACATGGCGCGGCGCATGAAAGCAGGTTTGAGCGCCAACAATTTTAGCGGCGACTACTTCGGGCTGGAGTTGGCGCACACCACTTTCGGGCCGGGTTTGAGCGGTGAGGAGGCGCGTTTTGCCTCCGACCAAGTGACGGCGGCTTTGCGCTGGGGCTTGCAGCGGCGGCTTTCCCGATACGGCTTTATGGATGTCAGTTTTGGTATCGGAGCGCGACACTCCAGCGGGTTCGACCAGGGGGTGTTGGGTCAGCGTAGTTATTGGGATTTTTTTGCCAACACGCAGTTTTCTCTCGGATTGGCGCTTTTTACACCAAAAGCGGAAAAGAAGAGAGTGGAGTATTGCGACGTACTCCGCTGCTTTCGGGAAGAAAACCAAATGCTCAAGATTGACCTGTACAACCTTGTGAAAATCAGGGACAAAAATAATTTGAGAGGCAAAGCCTCGCTGGCCTGGGAAAGGAAATTTGGGCAGTCGCCATTTTCCGTTGAATTATTGGGGTTTGTGAAGGCACGAAAAGAAGAGAGTGCCGCTGGCGAGAATTACCAATACGGTTATTCAGGCTGGGGATTTGGGGGGCATATCCAGCCTCGGTTCTATTACAGTTTGAAAAAACGCATCGCCAAAGGCAAATCGGGCAACAATCTTTCTGGCGCATACCTCGCCCTGCATACTGCTCTTGAGCGAAACACGGAAAAGCGCACTGAGATTATTAGGGATTTCAATTCCGATTTTGAAGGCACGGTGGACTATTTTAGAATGGGGCCAATGTGGGGGCTTCAACACCGGATTTTCAAGACTGGATTTATTGACCTGAACTTCGGGTTTGTCGCTGGCTCGGAACGCCAGGATGGTGTTAAAGCCGGCGACAAATACACCTACGAAGCACCCAATTTTGAGTTTATAGGCAATCTGCGTATCGGGCTGGCTTTTTGAAATAAAAACAAACCGCCCGGCAGCTTCCAAAGCTTCCGGGCGGGTCAAAAATCCTTAATCCAGAATCATCAATCCTCCACCTCCACCGCCGTCGGGTTTCGTTCCCACATCAGGTAGGCTTTCAAGAAAGCGTCGAGGTCGCCGTTCAACACAGCGTCGGGGTTGTGGACTTTGTGGCCGGAGCGCAGGTCTTTCACCCAACGGTCGTCGAGCACATAAGAGCGGATTTGGCTGCCCCATTCGATTTTGCTTTTGCCCGCCTCTATTTTGTCTTTTTCAGCTTGGCGCTTGCGCAATTCGAGTTCGTAGAGGCGGCTTTTCAGCAAAGTCATCGCAATCTCGCGGTTGCGATGCTGGCTGCGGTCTTGCTGACATTCGGCCACGATGCCCGTCGGGATGTGCGTGACGCGCACGGCAGATTCTGTCCGGTTGACGTGCTGGCCGCCCGCGCCCGAAGCGCGGAAAACGTCCCAGCGCAAATCGTCGGGGCTGACTTTCACCTCAATCTCATCGTCCTCAATGAGCGGGTACACAAACACAGAGGAGAACGATGTCTGGCGTTTGCCCTGCGCATTGAACGGGCTAATGCGCACGAGGCGATGCACGCCGTTTTCGCCTTTGAGCCAGCCGTAGGCGTAGTCGCCCCGGATTTCGATGCTCGCCGATTTGATGCCAGCCTCGTCGCCGTCTTGCTCGAAAAGTTCGATGACTTTGTAGCCTGCCTTTTCGGCCCACATCTTGTACATCCGCAGGAGCATGGCCGACCAGTCGCAGGCCTCTGTGCCGCCTGCGCCCGCGTTGATGTTGAGCACTGCGTTCATCGGGTCTTCTTTTTGGTTCAGTGTGCTGCGGAACTCGGCATCGGCCAGAATTTGGGCAGTTTTGGCATACTGAGCCTCCACTTCGGCCTCATCGGCCATGCCTTCTTTCTGAAATTCGTAGAGGCCTTCGAGGTCGTCCACCTCGCGGGCGAGGTCGGCGTATTCGTCGAGCCATTTTTTGTTAAGGCCGATTTTGCGCTGGATGGCTTCGGCGCGTTTGGGGTCATTCCAAAATGTTGGGTCGAGGGTTTGGCTGGTCAGGTCTTCGACTTCTCTGGCGCGGTTGTCCACGTCAAAGATACCTCCTAAGGACCGCCAGTTTATCCTTCAACTCTTTGAGCTGTTCGATAGTCATGTCTGGAAACGGAAAGATTTTAAGGTTGTTAGTTTCGTTGTTGGTTGTGTGGTACACGTTTACGAAACTTAAAAAGTTTCGTAAACGTGCGGCATACACGAATAGCCAATAACCGAACTTACAACAATTCGATATAGAAAATTAGTTCAGCATTGGGCGGCACTACTTCGCCTGCACCTTCTTCGCCATAGGCAAGTTGAGAAGGGATAAACAGGTAGGCTTTGCCGCCGTGATTGAGCATCATAGCGCCTTCGTCGAAACCCGGAATCATCTGACCCACGCCCGCCGCGAACGGCAGCGGTTGGCCGCGCTCGAAGGAATTGTCGAACATGGCGCCATCCGTCAATACGCCATAGTAATGGGTTTTGACTTGCTCACCTTTTGCCACGGGTGCGCCCGTGCCTTTTTCCACAATCAGGATTTTCAGGCCCGAAGCGGTGGTGGTAAGTTTTTCTTGAAGTTGGCCGGTGCGGTATTCTTCGGCGGTTTTGTCCACCTCTTTTTTCACCGATTCGGCGCGTGCCATGGCTGCTTCACCGGCTTTTTGCTCTTCGGCGGCTCTTTTTTCCATTTCTGCTTTGGGAGTCACGTCCACCACTACGATTTGGTATCGCACCTCTTTATGTTGTTGCAATGTCGGCGGGATGAATTTCAGCAAAAAAGAATCAATCGTCTCGTAGATGGTCACGCTGTCGCCTTTGCCGGAAAGGGCAACCGCGTCGAACACTGCCGGGACGCGCTCGGGCAGTTGGTCGGCGGGAGGGAAAACAAGTTCGCGAGGGCCTATTTCGCGGGTGCTGGACAAGAGCGAGTCGCTGATAAAAACCTCGAAGTGCAACGACACCATGTCGCCGGGCTGGATTTTTGCGCCGCCTTTATTGGTGTGATTGATATAGCGGAACCCGTGTTCGGTGCGGATGCCCGGCGGCTCTTGGCTTTGCGCCGCCAACGGCAGATATAGCAGCGCCGCGAGGGCAAAAAGTAATTTTCTCATGGTTCATAAAAATTGAGAAGGTTGAAAAAGTGCAAATGTTTTGGAAGGAAACACCGGCCATGCCCAACCTTCCCAACTGCCCAAGTCATTACAGCAATTCGATGTAGAAAATGAGTTCCGAATTCGGCGGGATAGAACCCTGGCCCTGAGGGCCGTAGCCAAGTTCGGACGGGATGAAAAGGTATGCCTTGCCGCCGTGGTTGAGCGTCATGGCACCTTCGTCGAAGCCGGGTATCATCTGGCGCACCCCGGCAGCGAAAGGCAATGCCTGGCCCCGCTCGAAAGAATTGTCGAACATGGTGCCGTTGGTCAGCACACCATAGTAGTGGGTTTTGATTTGCTCACCTTTTGTGATGGCAGCGCCGCTGCCCTGCTCTACCACCATGATTTTCAGGCCTGTTGGGGTGGTTTTGAGTTTGCTGTCCAATTTGCCGGCGCGGTAGTCAGCGGCGGTGGCTTTCACCATAGTGGCCACACCAGCGGCGCGTTTTTTTGCATCTTCGTTGATTGCCATTTCGGCCATAGCCTTTTCTTGCTCTTCGGCGGCGCGTTTTGCCAGCATTTCGGGGGTGACAATATCCACCAGCACGACATCAAAGCGGATTTCTTTCACCTCGCCAAAAGATTGGGGGATGCCTCTCGCCGTGATGGAATCCACAGGTTGGATGGCCGTGGCGCTGTCGCCTTTTACCATGCTCAATAGCGCGTCAAACACCGCGGGAACCCGGTCTTTCAGCATAACGGAATCGGGGATAGTCACTTCTCGTGGGCCGCCAAAATCGCGGGACGTGCTTTGCACGAGCGAGTCCTTTATCCATGTGTTCACATTGATGAGCACGGTTTGGCCGTAAGTAGGCTTGGTGCCTGTGAGGTTTGTGTGGTTGATGATGCGATTGCCAAACGGAGTAGTCGTCTCTCCGCCATCTTGGCAAGCAAACTGTGTGGTAACAACGGCTGCGAGAGCCAAAATCAAAAATGTACGCATTTTCTTGAAAATGAATGAATGATAAGCAAGTGAATATTCCCGGATTTTAGATTCTAAAGCGTGGAATGTCAGACATTGATTTGTCTAATGTCCAAAGTTTCGAAATCCAAAATTCGATTCAATTATTTTTCAGCAGCACGTCTTTGTACTGCGGCAACAAGTCTTTGAATTTCTGGATGGTGGCTTTCAGGCTGTCGTGCGAATAAGCGCCAGAAGCATTTTTGTGGCCGCCACCGTTGAAGTGTTTTTTGCAAATTTCCTGTACATCCAAATCGCCTTTGGAGCGCAAACTGAGTTTTACCACCGTCGGCTGATTGTGGATAAACGCCCCGAGCCGCACGTCTTTCATGGTCAAAAGGTAATTGACGATGCCTTCTGCGTCGCCGCGCTGTATGTTGAACTGCTCGTAGTCTTTCTTCGAGAGCCAAATCAGCGCCGTGCGGTATTCCGGGTAATATTCAAACCGATTGGAAAGACAGTGTCCGAGCAGCCGCAAATTCTTCTCTTTCTGGGAGTTGAAAATCATGTCTTGCACCGCCGCATCGTCCACACCGCGCTCCACGAGGTCGGCGGCAATGCGGTAAACATTGGCGTTGGTGGCGTGCCGGAAAGAGCCGGTGTCGGTCACCAAACCCGTGAAAATGCACTTGCCCACCGTCGGGTTTATCTTTTGGCTGTCGCCCATGCCGACTATAAATTGGTACACCAATTCGCAGGTGCTGCTCGCCGCCGGATCCGAAAACATGAAATCCGCCATCTGGTCGGGATAGAGGTGGTGGTCAATCATGATGCGCTTGCCAGGCAGATTTTTTGTGAAATCCCCCATCTTGTCAATCCGGCTCAATTGGTTGAAATCCAAAAAGATGAAAAGATTTTTTTTCGCGATCACGTGTTTGCACTCCTCCGTGTGGATGTCCCAGACCAGAATCTCCTCCGCGCCGGGCATTCCCTCAAATTCTTCCGGGAATTCCGACGGGAACAAGACGTGCACCGTGTGGCCGTATTGTTCCAGATAATGGCGCATGGCCAAACTGCTGCCAATCGCGTCGCCGTCGGGGTTGCGGTGCGAGAAAATAGCCACGTTCTGCGGCTGCTGAATCAATTGTCGGAGTGCTGCCGGAAATTCCATGTTTATTAGTTCGGATTTTAGGGCTTGGAGTTGCTCGTTCGGGCACTTTCTAAGTTCATAAAACAAACTACCCCTCCAAAAAGGCGGGCAAAAGTAAAGCGTCCGTGCCTGAAATACGGGGTGTGCCGGAGATTATTTTTCTGAAAACCTTTTTTGCCCCCTCTTTTGAAATAAAATCTTGCTCTACCTTTGCGGCCTCTTTTTAGAAGTGAGGGGTGAGGAGCAAGAAGCGAGAAGAAAATCCACCGTTCTCTGCTGCTCACCCCTTACAAATTTCTCACATCTCACGTTCTCACATCTCACTTCTGACAAATGGCAGGCAACCGCACATTTACCATGATCAAACCCGACGCAGTGCGTGCGGGCAACATTGGCAACATTCTCCAAATGATAAACGCCGCTGGCTTCCGCATCGTGGCGATGAAACTCACCCAACTCAGCCTCGAAAAGGCTGGCGAATTTTACGCCGTCCACCGCGAGCGCCCTTTCTATGGCGAACTCTGTGAATTTATGAGCAGCGGCCCCATCGTGGCGGCTATTCTGGAAAAAGACAACGCCGTGGAAGATTTCCGCACCCTCATCGGCGCCACCAACCCGGCCAACGCTGCGCCCGGCACCATCCGCGCCAAGTACGCCACGAGCGTCGGCGAAAATGCCGTGCACGGCTCCGACAGCGACGAAAATGCGGCCATCGAAGGCGCATTTTATTTCGCAGGCGTGGATATGTTCTGAAAAACGGCAAGCGAAAAATATTTTGGATGCTACTTTTGCGGAGGGCTTGTTCGACCACAAGCCCTCCGCTCTTTTTCAATACACAGCTGACCCAAAAACCCGGAAATCCTTTTCATTATGCTCAACAAAAACAAAATCTGGGTAGGGCTGCTTTTCGGCCTGATATTGCCGGCCATCGGCGCGGTGCTGATTTTCAACATCTTCAAAATACTGGCTTTTCTCGGTGGTGCGAGCGGCGAGGGTTTTACGCCCAATTTCCGGGAGCGCACGAGCATGGTCATCGCGCTGGCGCTCAATCTGATTCCGATGAACATATTCCGCCGCCGCCGTTGGGATTTTGCAATGCGCGGCGTGGTCATCGCCACCACGATTTTGGCATTTGCTTGGGTGGGGCATTATTCGCTCAAATTGTTTTGAGCATTGTTGACGACCTTTGCCTGCCCGTTTTTGCGGGGTTTTTTATCAGCACCTATCGTTGCCATGCTCCGTCCCATCCTCCATTTTCCTTTTTTCCTGCTCCTTTTCGCCTTGCTGCTTTCTGCTTGCGAGGAATACACGCCGTTGCCGAAACCGCGTGCCTACCCGCGTGTCGTTTATCCGGAAAAAGTGTACAAGCCCTTTGAGGCGTCGTACTGCAATTTTACATTCGATATGCCCGCGTATGCGACGATTGAAAAAGACACGAGTTTTTTTGATGAAAAGCCAAAAGACGAGTGTTGGTTCAACCTCGACGTGAAGCAGCTGAACGCCAAAATTTATTGCAATTACAACCCCATCGGCAGCCGCAAAGATTTTGACGGATTAGTGGCCGATGCTTTTGCCATGACCAACAAGCACAACATCAAGGCCAGTTACATTGACGAAATCCCGGTTCGCCGCCCGGCGGACAAGGTGTACGGCGTGGTGTTCAACGTGGAGGGCGCGGCGGCTTCTTCCTACCAGTTTTTCCTGACGGACTCGACGCGCAATTTTCTGCGCGGGGCGCTCTATTTCAATACACAAACCCGCCCTGACTCGCTCGCCCCGGTGATTGCTTTTATGAAAAAAGATATGGACAGGTTGGTGAGCACATTGAAATGGCAGTAACGGTTACTCATAAAGCAACTCCACCCACTCCGTCGCCGCATATCCGATGCAAGTGTTCACCATGTCGCCCGGGCCTTCGCGTTTCGTCGAATCCACAAACACCACATCCACCTCGCCTTTCACGCATTTTGCCAAGCAGGTAAAACACACGCCACTTTTGCAGGTGTACGGCAGCGCGATGCCCTGCCGCAGCGCCGCGTTCAGAATCGTTTCGCCTTCAAACGTCTGAAATTCAATACGTTCGTTTTTGCCAACGGCGACGATGTGGTGCGTTTTGGAATAGTCAATTTCCCGCACGGGCAAACGGGTATCCGCCACAAAGGTTTCTTTTAAAATGTTTTTTTCGGGAAAATCCAGCACGCGCAAAGTCATTTCGGCCATGCGCGTGAGGGCTTTGGGAGCGCAGAGGTAAAAGAGTGTGTTGCGCCGCATCCGCGCTGTGATGTTCCCCTTAAAATGCTGGAGCAGCAGTTGTTCCAACAATTGATTGTTCAAATGGCGGTACAACGCGTGAGCGGCGTTTTTTTCCCGACTAAAAAAATACAGGCACTCGAAACGGTCGGGGAATTCGGCTATCCAGCGGTCTATTTGTTCTTTAAAAATAGTGCTGCGGCTGTCGCGGTTGGCGTAGTAGAGGATGATGTGGGGCGCAACCCCACCCCCGACCCCACCCCCAACGGGAGGGGAGCCGTCGCGTGCCGCGACGGAACGTCGCACACTCCCCTCCCGTTGGGGGTGGGGTTGAAGAAGCAGTTTTTTCAAATGACTCATCACCGGTGTTATCCCGC
>CAYZVM010000030.1:0-37981 GCA_964481485.1 uncultured Saprospiraceae bacterium
ACTACTGGACATTTTCTGAAATCGAGACCTATAAGGTTTTTGGAAACCTTATAGGTCTGAGGATAAAGCGAAAATGTCAAGTAGTATGAAAGAAGTGACACTTTTTGAAAAAGTGTCACTTCTAATAAAATGTGCGCCCTTCCCGCACCATTTTTCGGAGCAGCGGGCTACAACGGTAACGGTCTTCCAAGTATTCGACGTAGAGCGAATCGAGCTTTTGCACTATTTTTTCGATGCCGATTTCGTCGGCCCATGCCAGCAGCCCTTTGGGATAATTGACTCCCTGCGTCATTGCCAAGTCAATATCGTCGCGGCTGGCCACGCGCAGATAAAGCGTGTCGGCGGCCTCGTTGATAAGCATGGCGAGGATACGAGAAGTGATTTCGCGCCCCAGATTTTCGTCGCGGTTTGGTTCGGGTTTCACAGCGCCTTCGCGGTAGTCGTAGAAGCCGCGCCCGGTTTTTTTGCCAAAAAAATGCGCATCCACGAGCCGTTTTTGGGTAAAAGAAGGTTTGTAGCGGGGGTCGTAGAAAAAATTGGAAAACACCACCTCGGTCACCGCATAGTTGATGTCGTGGCCGATAAAGTCCATGAGTTCAAACGGCCCCATGCGAAAACCGCAGAGATCGCGCATCGCCCAGTCAATCGTAGCTTCGTCGGCGATGCCCTCGTCAAATATGCGGAGCGCCTCCCCATAATAAGGCCTTGCGACGCGGTTCACGATGAACCCAGGCGTGTCTTTGGCGATGACGGTCGTTTTGCCCCAGCCGTCTATGAGTTTTTTGCCGCGCTCCACCACATCGGGGTCGGTCTGTAGGCCGGGTATTATTTCGACCAGCCGCATGAGCGGCGCGGGATTGAAAAAATGAACGCCGAGGATGCGTTCCGGGTGTTTCAGTTGCGCCCCCATGGCCGAGATGGAAAGCGAGGAAGTGTTGCTCGCCAATATTGTCCTTTCGTCCACGATAGCCTCCATACTTTTGAACGCAATCTGTTTTTGCTCTATTTCTTCCAAAATGGCCTCTATGACGATAGAGCAGTTGCGAAACTCGCTCATGTGGTCGGTGAACCGGATGCGGCTAAACAGCGAATACGCATCGGCATCCGTGATTTTGCCTTTATCAACACCAGACTTCAACGATGCCTGAATGCCTTTGCCCGCTTTGGAAAGGGCGATGGTGAGATTGTCGCACACCACTACTTCATGTCCGGCTGCGGCAGCCACTTGGGCGATTCCGCTGCCCATCGCCCCTGCGCCAAGTACGCCTATTGTGTCCATGTTTAAAGGTTGCTGGTTGTAAGGTTTCTGGTTGATAGTTGTCGGAGTTGCCCTTTTTTTTCAATTCAAAAAGGCAACTTTTGAGGCCGCAAACTTACAAGAAAACAGAAAACCTATTTTCGCCAAAATTGAACAATCTCTCAACCGCGCCCCAGAAACCAGAAACCCAGAAACCTCAAAACCTTATTTTTGCCAGATGGAAGAACAAAAAACGCGCATCCTCGGCATTGACCCCGGCACCAACGTGCTGGGCTTCGCCATCATAGATGCGGGCAAAAAGGAGATAAAGGTCATCGAAATCGGCGTGGTCACGTTCGCCCACCTCGGCTCCGAGCAGACGGTAAAACTGCGCTACATTTTCGAGCAAGTGCAGGATTTGATTCGGCAGCACCGACCAACGGAAATGGCCATTGAGCAACCGTTTTATGCCAAAAACGTGCAGTCCATGCTCAAACTGGGTCGCGCCCAAGGAGTCGCTATCGCCGCTGGCATGGTGAACAACCTCGCCACCACAGAGTACATGAACAAAAAAATCAAAAGCGCCGTCACTGGCAATGGCAACGCTTCCAAAGAGCAGGTGGCCGGGATGCTGGAGAACATTTTGCACACCAAATTTTCGGAAAAATATTTCGACGCGACGGATGCGCTCGCCGTCGCGCTGTGCCATTGGTACCAATCGTCCAACTCGGCGCTCAAAGGCGCAAAATCCTACACGGGCTGGAAAGCGTTCTTGAAGGAAAATCCCCAGAAGGTCAAATGACCGGACATTTGCAGATGCCCGTTCGCAGGTTGAAAGTGAGTGTTTTACATGAAATTTTTATGAATACTGCCTGCCTTTTGAGCGAAATTAGCAAGAGTCGGGCTAACTTTCGCCCTCCAAAAGTGTGACGGCTCTTTACCAACGCCGTCTGCACGTTCGCAAAAACATTCCTTTCACCAAAACTTTCAAACCAACCTATGGCAGTAAAAGACAAATACGCAAGCGTGCTCAGCCTCGGCGAGCAACTCGGTGTCCGCGACGGCAAAGTCGAAGAAGCAAACGGCGTCCTCCGTGTGTGGGGCACTGTGCAGTACGGTCACGAAAAAGACCAACTTTGGGATGCTATCAAAGCCGTCGGCGGTTCGCACCCCACTGACATTGTGGCCGACATCAATGTGGAAAACGCTGGCGTTTACGCCATGCACACCGTGAAAAAAGGTGAAAGCCTCAGCAAAATCGCTGACCACTATTACGGTGACATGATGAAGTACAAGCAGATTTTCAACGCCAACCGCGACCAACTCGACAACGAAAATGTCATCGAAGTCGGTCAGGTTCTGACGATTCCAAATCCGTAAACCAGTTCAGAAACTGCGCGAAAGGCCGCCTCTTCACAAAGGTGGCCTTTTGTTTTTTCACGCCGCGCCCCGGCGGATGGATGGTCGCGATTTTTTTGTTAAGCCCAGCGCGTTTACCCAATCTTTTGGCTCAAGTCTAAATTTTTGTAAATGAATTTTTTATCTCCTTCGGGCAAGCATTTTTGCCAATAAAAATTATATCTATTGAGGGCAAATATCCACCTCGATTCACTACTTTCGCGGTCTCATTCATTCTCAAAACAAAATACAACGTCATGGAAGATTTTTGGAAAAACCTGTCAGAGTCTGCGAAAGCAGCCTACGCAAAAGCCGGCGTCACTTTCGAACAATTGAAAGGCGCTTCGGCTGAAAAATTTGCCGAACTCAGCGAAAAAGCTGAAAAAATGGCCGCCGAAGCCAAAGAAGAAACTGCCGAGACATTGGCCGAAATGAAAGCAATGCGCGAAAAAATCGCCGCCCACGAAGGCGGCGCGCTGGGCTTTATTTCTGACAAAGCCAAAGCGCTGTACGGCGAAGCCAAAGAAGAAGCTGCCGAACTGGCCGAAGAAGGAAAAGACTTCTGGGAAAAAGCCAAAGACTATGTAGCTGACAAAACCGACGATGCCCGCCAATTCCTGACCGGAAAAGACAAAGAAGACGACGAGAACAAAACTGTCTGAGCATATCGTCGCATTTTGCCCGCATCCAAACGGGGCAAAAGAGTAGCGATATCCCCGTGGAGCGGCACTTGGGATTTTGAGTGCCGCTCCATTTTTTCATGTACCCGAAAAACCACCCCAGTTGCGGCGCAAGCCACCTCATTTTGCAAATGTTCGCCAAAAACCCGGCTCCCAAACCGAAGCCAAAAAACACCCTTAGTCACCATGAAACACATCTTCTCCGCCTTATTCACCCTCATTTTCGCGATTGCCCACGCTGGTGCGCAGCCTCACCTGAAATCTGCAGCCGAGTCAGTGCTGGACAAACTTTACGAAGCCAACGGCAACAAAATATACCCCAAACCCACCATCGAAATTATCAAAGACAACCGCAACGCCGCGCAGTTCGTCCGCCACTCCAACACCATCCAAATAGGTGTCAAGACTTTTGAGGTTTGCCGTGTGTTCGGCAAAGATTCATTGTCCGCCCTAGCGTTCGTCATCGGCCACGAAATGGCTCATTCCTTTCAACTCAATACCAAACAGACCAGTTTTTTGGCCTACGACAAGCAGGAAGGCGCCGATACCAATGCGGAGAAAGACGCTGATATTCAGGGGCTTTTCGCTGCCTACCTCGCCGGCTACAACACCGCCGATTTGTTGCCCTATCTCATCGAAGGCATCTATGTCGTGTATGATTTGAAACGAAAAAATTTGCCGGGCTACCCTACCCTCGAAGAGCGCAAACGCAGCGCCGGAGAAGCCCGCCTTATCGTGAGCGATTTGACCCGAATGTACGAAACCGGCCATTATCTGGCCGCCATAGGTCGTCACGATTTGGCCGCTACCTGCTTTGGATATGTGGAAGCCCGGTACAAAGGCCGCGATGTGCACACCAATCTGGGCATCAGCCTCGCCCTTCAAGCCATGAATTTATCGGGAAAAAATGTGGATCCCTACGTTTTCCCTTTTGAAGTTGACGGTGGTATCCGCCTCCAAAAGCCCAGGGCAAAAGGTGTGGAGGACCTTACCCCGGAGCAGTGGAGCCAGCGCGGCCACTTGCTCGCCAAAGCCGCCGAACATTTTGCGCTCGCCGCAAAAATGGACTACGAATACTTGCCCGCCGAAATCAATTATATGTCGGCGCTCGTGCTCAACGGCAAATCCGCCGAGGCAATTCAGTATTGCGAAGGCCGCGAGTTGCTAAAAAAATCCCAGTTGCTCGGCAGCCCCACCACCGAACAGGGAAAAGCGAAACTCGCACTTGGTCTTGCTTATGCCTACAACCTGCGCGTCGCCGATGCTGCCCAATTGTTTGGCCAACTGAAAAACAGCGACGATGCATTTACGCGCCGCGCCGCAGATTTCAATGCCGAAGTGCTCTCAGGCAAATCGCCCAGCATCGGCGAGTTGCCAGTTTGCCAAATATCGTTTGACACGGATGCTCTTGTGGATGGCATAAAACCCCAAAGCCCAGAACCCGGTGCTTGGATATTGCTGGACGCAACGGCCCAAATCGAGATAAGTACCGTCATCAAAACTACCTCCGACCTTATGGTTTTTCGCGTAGGTGGGCAAAACCGCGTCAGCCTCCAGCGCATCCGCAGTGCCGTTCCTGTGCCGACTTCCGATGCCCGCCAAGATTTGGTGGCGACCAACCGGGGCTATATCGAAGTTTGTCGAGAAAAGCGCGTCGCCATACTGGTCAATGAGGCCCGCAACAAAACGTTGGAATGGGTAAAATACCACGAATTCTAAGAATTAACCTGAGCCAACAAAGTATGCTGACAATTCGGGGCTCATCATTGGCCGTGGATATTCCATCTCTGCCTTTTTGTCGCCTCTTTTTGTCCGCTCCTGCCAAAACAACCTTATTTTCCTGCTGGCAAATTATTTGACTATTGGTGGTAGCCCGCAAGAGTAGCATTTTTGCTGCCAGTTTGACACTATTCGATTTTCCTCCGTTTTATATCAGGGAGAGTTTGAATTTTGCGGAAAAAATAAGGTTGCAGCACTACAAAATTTCAGGGTCGCAAAGATTTGGTCGTCACACCTAATTTCTTAAAAACTTTGAAATCGCGCAAAACTGCAATCTCGAAACCTCCCAGCATCTATGAATATGTTTGATAACTGGTTAATGTCGCAACAGTCGGACGATGAGCCCGATTTTGTGCCACTTTTTTCTCTGGAAGATGACGACGAGGCAAAACAAGGCGAGGTCTTCCCGGACACGCTCCCGATTTTGCCCTTGAAAAATACCGTGCTGTACCCCGGCATCGTCACCCCTATCACTGTCGGGCGCGACAAAAGCATCCGCGCCGTGCAAAAGGCTTACGAGGAAAACCGCTACATCGGCGTGCTTTCTCAAAAAGATGTAAAAATCGAAAGCCCTTCCACCCGCGACCTTTATCGTGTGGGCACCATCGCCCGCATATTGAAGTTGCTGAAAATGCCCGACGGCTCCACCACCGCCATCTTGCAAGGGCGCAAACGTTTCCACCTCGACGAGATGGTGACCGAAGACCCTTATATGATGGGGCAAATCAGCACCCTCGAATACGAACAGCCGAAGAACAAACTCGAATTCCGCGCCCTCATCAGCAGCGTCCGGGATGCTGCGCGCCAAATCATCGAGCTCTCGCCACAAATTCCCTCCGAGGCCGTAGTGATGTTGAAAAACATCAACAACGACAATTTCCTGCTCAACTTCATTGCCTCCAACCTCGGCATCAAAGTCAGCGAAAAACAGGAAATCCTCGAAATCAACAACCTGAAAGACAAAGCCAGCGCCATCCTCCACCACATGGACGCGGAGCTCCAGTTGTTGGAATTGAAAGATCAAATAGAGGCCAAAGTCCGCACCGACATCGAGAAGCAACAGCGCGACTATTTCCTCAGCCAACAACTGAAAACCATTCAGGAAGAACTCGGTCAGAATCCGCAGGAAGAGGAAATCAACGATATGCTGCGCAAGGCCGCCAAGAAAAAATGGCCGAAAAATGTGCAGGAAACATTCAGCCGCGAAATCAGCAAACTTCGCCGCGTCAACCCCCAAGTGGCTGAGTACGCCATTGGGTTGAACTATTGCGAAACACTGCTCGACCTGCCGTGGATGGATTTCACGAAAGACAATTTTGACCTCAAGCGGGTGAAAGATGTGCTCGACAAAGACCACTATGGCCTTAAAAAAGTAAAAGAGCGCATCCTCGAACACTTGGCTGTGTTGAAGTTGAAAGGTGACATGAAAGCCCCCATTCTGTGTCTCGTCGGCCCGCCCGGTGTCGGCAAAACCTCTTTGGGCAACAGCGTCGCCCGCGCCTTGAAGCGCAAATATGTGCGCATGAGCCTCGGCGGTCTGCACGACGAAGCCGAAATCCGTGGCCACCGCAAAACCTACATCGGCGCCATGCCGGGCCGCATCGTGCAATCTCTGAAAAAAGCAAAAGCGGGCAATCCTGTTTTTATCCTCGACGAAATAGATAAAGTGGGCAAAGACTTCCGGGGCGACCCATCTTCGGCACTGCTCGAAGTGCTTGACCCAGAGCAAAATACCACGTTCTACGATAACTATCTCGAGCTCGAATACGACCTCTCAAAGGTGCTTTTCATTGCCACTGCCAACTCGCTCGCCACTATCCAGCCAGCCCTTTTGGATCGCATGGAAATCATCGAAATCGCGGGGTATTCGTTGGAAGAAAAAGTCGAAATCGCTAAACGCCACCTCATCCCGTTCCAACGCAAAGAACACGGTTTGAAGCCTGCCCAAGTGAAAATCAATGACAAAGCATTGGTAAAAATCGTGCAGAGCTACACCGCCGAAAGTGGGGTGCGCAACCTCAACCGCGAAATCGGCTCCGTCATGCGCTACGCCGCCAAGCGCGTAGCCATGGAAGAAGCATACGAGGTATTGGTAAAACCTGAACACTTGCACAGCATCCTTGGCCCGACCAAGTTTGACGCCGAGGTGTATCAGGAAGTACAGGCTCCCGGCGTTGCTATTGGTCTGGCTTGGACGCAAGTGGGCGGTGAAATCCTTTTTATCGAAGTCAGCCTCAACAAAGGCAACGGTCGCCTGCAACTCACGGGCAATCTCGGCGATGTGATGAAAGAAAGTGCCAGCACCGCACTCAGCTACATCAAAGCCCACGCCGAGCAATTGGGTATGGATCCCGAGGTGTTTGACAAAAACGACATCCACGTCCACATCCCGGAAGGCGCTATCCCGAAAGACGGCCCGTCGGCGGGTGTCACCATGCTTTCTGCCATTACGTCAGCCTTCACGGGCAAGCCATTGAAGCCGTTTTTGGCGATGACCGGCGAAATCACCCTGCGCGGCAAAGTGCTGCCTGTCGGCGGCATCAAGGAAAAAATACTCGCCGCCAAACGCGCTGGCATCAAAGAAGTCATCCTTTGCAAAGACAACAAAAAGCACGTAGAAGAAATCGAACAAGAGTATATCCAGGGGCTGAACTTCCATTATGTGGACAAAATGAATGAGGTGTTGGAGTTGGCGATTGGTTTGAAAAAAGAAGAAAAAAGGACGGAGAATGGAACACTGAAAGAGAAAAAACGGAAATCAGTCAGTGTGGTGCGGCCACAACTTCCGACGGCTTGAATTATATCAAGAAATATTAAGCGGTCAGGTAGCAATACTTGACCGCTTTTCTTTTTCCCTAACTTCGCCCCATGTACGCATACCTAAAAGGAGAAATCACTTTCCGCAGCCCTGCCTTTATCGCATTGGAAGTCAATGGAATAGGCTTCCATGTCAATATCCCGCTCAGCACCTACACCGCCATAGAAGGGCAGGAACGGACGACGATTTACACACATCTTATCGTCAAAGAAGATTCGCATACGCTCTACGGTTTTGCCACACAGACGGAGCGCAATATGTTCGTCTTGCTCATCGGCGTCACGGGCGTGGGCGCCACCACTGCCCAACTTATCCTCTCCGCTATGTCGGTAGACGAGGTGCGCGCCGCCATCATCGGAGAACAGGCGCACATACTCCAGCGCGTGAAAGGCATCGGTGCCAAAACGGCCAAGCAGATTATCCTCGACCTGAAAAACAAACTCACCAAAGACGCATCCGACGGCTCGCCGGTGCTGCTTCCTTCGGTGGACAATGCCGTGCGCGAAGAAGCGCTTTCGGCGCTTATCTCGTTGGGATTCAACCGTATCGCCGTGCAGAAGGCTTTGAACCAAGTGTTGAAAGACAACCCCTCTATCGGGCGCGTAGAGGATTTGATAAAATTGGCCCTGAAGGCGCTTGGGTAGTTGCTGGTTGCTGGTTCGTAGAGTTGAGCATTTTTTGTCATTTTGGAAGAATCTGTCCGCCCTACGAACGAACAACGAACAACGATTAGTCCCCAAAATACGCCTCCGCCTTTTTTTCCAATTCTGACATCGGGAAAATATCTTTCAGGCGATACTCAAACTTCACTTGGCCGCTGCTGCCAAAAGTTTTGCGGTAATACACCAGCCCAATCCCTTTGGCATACCATTCTTCGCCCCGGCCTTGTATCTCCGCAGCGCCCTCGCGCTCGTTGCCGATGGCTTCCAACAAGCCAAAACGGATACAAGGATAAGTTTCACCATGCAGTTCAAATGCGGGCGCATCACCGAGGAAAATACGGTTGCGCACCAGATAAATCGTAGTGGAAGGGTCGCTCGCAGGGCGGTAATGCAAGCGAAAAAGGAACACACCCGTCGAATCTTTCACCCGGAACGGGAAGATATTGTGCGATTCGATGACGGCAGTAGTTTGTATTTGTTTTCCGGTCTCAAAATCGGCCTCGTACAGCTGATACTCGCGGGCGAGCACACCGTTGTCCACTATTTTTTCTCTGATAATTTGGCCGATTCGAAAGCGGCTGTCGTAGTAGGTGCCAGCCAAAAAAAGCCCGCTGTCGCGCGTATATGCGCGGTAGTACCAATACTCGGGCGAGGAAGAATCGCCCTGCGCGAGGTCGTATTCATACACCTTGCCGCTGCGGAGTTCTTCCACCGGAAAATAATAATCGCGAATGTTGCGCTTGCCGTCGCCACAACCAGCGACCACGAGCAAAAGACATAAGACCCCGAAACCGTACACAAAACGCATTTAATCCCTAATTTTTTTATCGCAAATATCGCACAACCCCTTCATATAAGGGAAAATGCGGTTCAGCCTATATGACCAACGACCTTGCCAAATCCGACCAAAATGAACTGCAACACCATCAGCCCGTCAATCAGCGGTTTTTCCCAGCCCTGCCAAATTGTTTTTTGAAACAACAAACGCAGCCACCATGCGCTGAACACCAGCGAGGCAAACAAGGCTGCCGCCATTTCCAATCCATATATTTTTAGAAAAAAATTGGCGCAACAACACGCTGCGGCGAGCGCCAACGCGCTGTTTATCAACAAAAATGTCTTTCGAAAACCCAACTTCCCGGCCAAAGTAATCAGGCCAAAACGACGGTCGTAGGCCAAATCCACCAAGTCGTAAGCCAACGCCAAGGCAAAAATGAATGCCCATCTGCCAATGAAAACAACAACCGCTTCGCCCCAGCGCTCCGGCGGCAAAGGCAGCAGCACCGTCACCCAAGCCCAGGCCAATGCCACCACTACCGGTTTAGCCGCCGGCACACCGCGCAAACCCGCTGTGCCGGGACGCTGCAAGCCATAATAAAACAGCCACAAAATAACGGGAATGAACACTACAACCGGCCAACGCGCTTGCACCAAAAAAAGGAGACACGCGCCGCCCGATACGCCTAATATCCAAGCCCCTGCGCGCAGCCGACGGTCGGGGTGGGTAAAATTGTAGGCAAAAGCCGCACCGCCAAACACAAACCCATCAATCCAGCCAGGCACCACCGACAAGCCGAGCAACAAGCGCGTTTGCGCCAACATGGTGAGCGCACAGGCACCAATCCAACAAAGCCTGAAAACTGCTCGTAGTCCGCTCATTTTCATTGTATTTTTTTAAAACCTCTCACAAGAAACTAATTTGGACGCAGGCAAAACCCCTCTCGCTCTCCTTAAAACCTTTTTTCTTACCTTTGCCCAAAGTTTTCCGACCGTTGCTCCCGAATTTATCTACTCACCAACCCGAACCTGACTCCGGCTCCGTCATGCCCGAAGTAAAATTGTTTTCCTGCTCTGCCTCCCACGATTTGGCCAAAGAAATCGCCTTCCATTTCGACGCTCCGCTCGGCGACAAAACGCTCGCCCGATTCAGCGACGGCGAAATGCAGACCATCATCAACGAAAGTGTGCGCGGCTCTTTCACTTTTTTCATTCAAAGCACCTGCCAGCCCCACGACAATTTGATGGAGTTGCTGTTCTGGATTGACACCGCCAAACGCGCTTCGGCGGGCTATATCACCGCCGTCATCCCCTATTTCGGCTATGCCCGACAAGACCGCAAAGACAAACCCCGGGTACCCATCAGCGCCAAACTCGTCGCCAACATACTCACTGCCGCTGGTGCCAACCGCATCATGACGATGGATTTGCATGCCGACCAGGTGCAAGGTTTTTTTGACATCCCGGTGGATCACCTGCGCTCGGAGGCGATTTATATGCCCTACTTGGCCCAACAAGACCTCTCCAACACCATCTTCGCCAGCCCAGATGTGGGTGGCGTGAAACGCGCCCGCATCTACGCCATACATTTTCAGCGCGAACTCGTCATCTGCGACAAGTACCGCACAAAAGCCAACGAAGTAGCGGCCATGACCGTCATCGGCGACGTGAAAGGGGCTGATGTCATTCTCGTGGACGACATGGTGGACACCGCTGGCACCCTCTGCAAAGCTGCCGATGCGCTGATGGAAAAAGGCGCAAAATCTGTGCGCGCCATCTGCACCCATCCCGTGCTGTCCGGCAAAGCTTATGAAAATGTGGAAAGTTCTCAACTGACTGAACTCATCGTGTGCGACACCGTGCCGCTGCGCCGCCAATCCGATAAAATCAAGGTGCTTTCGACGGCCAAATTGTTCTCGCGCGCCATCCGCAACACGGTGGAACATAAATCCATCGCGGCGTTGTTTTTGGGGTAATGATTCAGGAACAACACCTGTTTTTTACCGAAAATGGCCGCTACATACCGATAACTGAATATTCATCCGCCGTTCCCTTCTAATATCTGCCGTTTCCTAAAAAGTTGTTGGCGCTGCGAACGTCGTGATTTTATCTTGTGCCAAGTTTTCTCATAGTATGTTTTGATTTTCCTACTGCTTTCCTTCTGGCAGTAGGATTTTTTTTAAACGAGGGCTCCCGTCTATAATCTCGGTTTGGCACTTGGCACGGCATTTTGGATGCCGTGCCGGGTGCGGAATGCTTGCCCGCCGTAGTCTTGACGAAGGCGGGCCGCCAAGATTCTTCTCAACGCAGTACATTCTGTACGACCTCTTTCCCTCCTCTTCTCCCGTTTTTTTCGTTTAATTTTGCAGCGCGTTTCAAAACTCGTGCACCTCCATGTTTTTTTCAAAAATAAAAATACTCGCGCTCGGCATCCTTTTGCTGGCCTCCATTGCCGCCTTCGGCCAAGTGAAAAGTGCGGCCTACCGCGTCATGCTCAAAACCCTTCTGAGCCATTCTGTGCCGGAAATTCAGGTGCAAGAGGCTGCTCGCGACTCAGCGAACATTCTTTTTCTTGATGCCCGTGAGCCGAAAGAGTGCGAAGTGAGCCAGATAAAAGGAGCCGTCAGCGTCGGTTATGAGCATTTTGATGCCGGCCAACTGGCCGACATTCCCAAAGACAGGCGCATCGTGGTCTATTGCTCGGTTGGGTATCGCAGCGAAAAAGTGGCTGAAAAACTTTTGGCCGCCGGGTACAAAAATGTGTCGAATCTCTACGGCGGCATTTTCGAGTGGGTCAATCAGGGGAACCCGGTTTTCAATGACAAAAGCCAAACGCAGCGTGTGCACGCGTATAGCCGGACATGGGGAGTTTGGCTGAAAAAGGGGAAAAAGGTGTATTGAAATTGGTGATTTGTTGAGTTGGTTATTTGCAAAGCGTTTATTCAAATAACCAACTCAGTGATATTGCTGCTCATAATACCGCTGATACTCCCCCGAAAGGACGTGTTGCAGCCACGCCTCGTTTTCCAAATACCATTTTGCCGTCTCGCGGAATCCTTCCTCCGCCCGGATAGACGGCTCCCAACCTAATTCGTTTTTCAGTTTAGAGGCATCTATCGCGTAGCGGCGGTCATGGCCGGGTCGGTCTTTCACAAAAGTGATGAGCGCTCGCGAAGTACCGGCGGGTTTGCCGAGCAAATCGTCCATGATGTCGCAGAGTTTCTGCACGAGGTCAATGTTTTTCCACTCGTTGTTGCCGCCGATATTATAGGTGTCGCCCGTTTTTCCCTGATGGAAAATCACGTCAATTGCCGCCGCGTGGTCTTTCACCCAAAGCCAGTCGCGGGTATATTTGCCATCGCCGTACACGGGCAGTGGTTTCCCTTGACGAATGTTGTTGATAACCAACGGAATGAGTTTCTCCGGAAAATGGTTGGGGCCGTAGTTATTGCTGCAATTGGAAATGACAACGGGCAAATCATAGGTATGAAAATAGGCTCTGACAAAATGGTCGCTCGCAGCTTTGGAGGCCGAATACGGCGAGCGCGGGTCGTAGCGGGTTTCTTCGGTGAAAAAACCTTCTTCGCCCAAAGAGCCATACACCTCGTCGGTGCTGACGTGGTAAAAACATTTGCCTTCAAAATGCTGGCGCGAGTTTTCAACTCGTGCCCAAGCCTCGCGTGCGGCGTTGAGCAGTGTCACGGTGCCCAGCACGTTGGTCTCCACAAAAGCCAGCGGATTGGTGATGGAGCGATCCACATGGCTTTCGGCGGCGAGGTGGATGACGCTGTCGAATTGGTGTTTTTCAAAAAGTTGTTGTAAAAAAACGGCATCGCGGATGTCGCCTTTTTCAAAAACGTAATTGGGCGAAAGCGCCACGTCGCGCAGGTTTTCCAGATTGCCCGCGTAGGTGAGGGCATCAAGATTGACGATGCGATAATCGGGATATTTTTGGACAAAATGCCGCACAACATGCGAGCCGATAAAGCCCGCGCCGCCGGTGACGAGAATTGTTTTGGTTATGTTCATTGCTACTCAAAAAACTGATTTTCAGACTAATTCCTCCACTTTTACCGCTTTCTTGAAATACTCGTAAGTCAGTTTCAGTCCTGTGGCGCGGTCGAATTTTGGCTCCCAGCCGAGCAAGGTTTGGGCCTTTGTGATGTCGGGGCGGCGTTGTTTCGGGTCGTCCACCGGGAGCGGGCGGTAGTCAATGTAAGCTTTCGGGTTTTGCACCAGTTCGAGGATTTCGTGGGCGAACTGCATCACCGTGATTTCCGAAGGGTTGCCGATGTTTACGGGCAGGTGGTAATCGCTCAGGAGTAGGCGGTACATCCCTTCCACGAGGTCGTCCACATAGCAAAATGAGCGGGTCTGTGAGCCGTCGCCGAAAATCGTAAGTCCTTCACCACGAATGGCTTGGGCAAAAAACGCGGGCAACACGCGCCCATCGTTCACGCGCATCCGAGGGCCGTAGGTGTTGAAAATCCGTACGATGCGGGTTTCTACGCCGTGGTAATTGTGGTAGGCCATGGTGATGGCTTCGAGGAATCGTTTGGCTTCGTCATAGACGCCGCGCGGGCCGACGGGGTTCACGTTGCCCCAATATTCTTCCACCTGCGGGTGCACGAGCGGGTCGCCATAGACCTCAGAGGTAGAGGCGACAAGGATGCGAGCGCCTTTTTCTTTGGCAAGACCGAGCAGGTTGTGTGTGCCGTGTGCGCCCACTTTCAGCGTCTGAATCGGCATTTGCAAATAGTCAATCGGGCTGGCAGGCGAGGCAAAATTCATGATGTAGTCCAATTTGCCCGGCACATGGATGAATTTCGTGACATCATGATGGTAATATTCAAAGTCTTTTTCTTTGAAAAGGTGCTCGATGTTGGCGAGGTCGCCGGTGAGCAGATTGTCCATACCGATGACGGAGTAGCCTTCGGCGAGAAAACGGTCGCAGAGGTGCGAGCCGATGAAGCCGGCAGCGCCGGCGATGAGTACGCGTTTTTTAGTCATTGATTTTCAAACAATTATTAAGTGGCGCAAAATGCGAAAACGAAAAAATAAACATATTTGAGCGCCCCGACGGACGCAAAGATAGGCGATAGCAGGGCAAGGGATGTGCCAAGTATCGCGTCAAAGGCGATGTTGGCAAATGCTTTGCCATACCCCAGAAAAAATTTCCCGCCATTGTCGGCATCCTGCCAATAACAAACGGCCATGTTCAATACCGGGTAAATATTTTGGCCATGACAGGTCGTTATTAAAATGAAATTTTTACCAAAACTTTGTTTTCCAGGCAATTCTTAATGCCCCAAATTCCCCATCTTTACACGCTCAAACCATCTACATTCTGCCTTATGCTTGCAATGCTTCAAATTATCATCGGCATCGTTTTCGTCATGCTGCTGTTCAGCCTGCTGGCCTCCACTGTCATGGAGTTCATTGCAGGTTTTCTTTCGTTGCGCGGGCGCCAGCTCGCCATGGCCATTCAGAGCATGATTGGGAGCGAAACGGGAAAACAATTTGTCAACCATCCCTTTTTTCAGCAATTGGCCGTAGGCTCCAAAGAAAACTCCAGCCGCTTCGGCAAACGAAAAGTGGCGCTCCCGTCTTACGTCAATTCGTCCACTTTCAGCTCGGTATTGCTGGATGTGCTCGAACTGGACACCGCCGAGGAATTGGCTGCCAAAATCAACGCGATGGACGATAGCCCGCTCAAAAAAGTGATGCAGTTTCTCTACAAACAAACCGGTGGCGACACGCTCGCCTTCAAACTAAAAGTGGAAGAGTGGTTCAACGAAGTGATGGATCGCGCATCGGGTGTTTACAAACGCAACTCACAGCGCTGGCTTTTCATTGTCGGCTTGGGTATTGCCTTGATTTTCAATGCAGATACCATCATGGTGTACCACAATCTTTCCGTCAACTCCACCCTGCGGGAAACGGTGGAAAAAGCGGCCATCAGTTTTACAAATACCCAACCTCCACCTGCCGCCACTTTGGCCGAGTACCCCAACCTCGATGAGTCCCGCAGAAAAATCGGCACATTAGTCAATGAAAACATTGCGGCCTTTGAATCGCCGCTCGGCCTCGGCTGGAGTGTGGTGGATTGGTCGAAAGTAGATGGACGCTGGTGGCTTTACAAAATCGTTGGCTGGCTCACCACTGCATTGGCTATTTCGCTCGGCGCCACTTTCTGGTTCGATATTTTGAAAAAACTCATCAACGTCCGCGCTGCTGGGCCACCCTCGGCTCCACCAACCACTACCACCATCACGCAAACAACCGCCGCGCCCACCCAAACTATCGTCAGCAGCGGCAGTGCTTTGACAAAACCAGAACCTGATAGTGTGTTTGAAAGTACCCGGCGAGCGCCTGCAAAACCGCCGAAAAAAACCGCCGACAATAAAAAATAAATGTGCCAATAAAAAACTTCACCATGAGCCAAAGTACATTCAGCATCATCGCCCTGCTCGCCTCCGTGTTTTTCACCGGTGCATACCTGCGCTGCGAAATCAGCCGCAGACAAGAACTCAAAAACGAACTCCGCACCATTCAGGAACAGCAAGAGCAAATCGAAGGTTTGAAAAAATCATAGACGTTAAAAACCTGCGCATCGCCGTCTGCGAACAAACACAAGAAGAACTCAACCAGTCCCTCCAATCTCTCAATACACAATTGGGCAAAGCCCGAAAAACAGCAAAAGATGCGGGCAAGGGCGGCTTGGGAAGCAAACTCACCGGTTTGCTGCTCGGCGGCGACATCGGTCTTGGAGTTGGCGTATTGCTGGGGTTGATTGTCAAGTGATTTTGGCAAAACCGCCACTATCAGCAAACCTATCAAGCACTCTGAAAATATCGTTTCGGCACAAGTAATTTCGTTCTAATGCCCTGCGTTCGTAGGGATTGACGGACGAAAAATCTCGTCACAAACAATCCATTTTCATTATCAAACAGCCTTCCTACCATGTACAAAGTCAAATACGGCGGCAAAAAAGGCAAGACCGTCAACCTCGTGGAAAGCCCCGATATGGTCGCCATCCGCACCAAAGACAACGCAGATATTGAAAACGTAAAAATGAGCCGGGCAAGCCGCGAGTTGGTAGGGCATACCAAAGAAGTCGCTGCCTTCCCCGAGGCTGGCGTCACCGTCCGCCGTCTGACCCACGATGAAGGGCTTGAATCCACCAAAGCCACCATCAGCCGCCGCGACGACACCCGCGCCGCGCTCAAGCAGGAAGACAACATCCGTTTCGCCGGGCGTGTGCTGCAAGACGCGGAGAGCGGAGAAGTCATGCTCTACACCGAAAACTTTTTTGTCAAATTCAAAGACGCCACACCGGAAAAAGAATGCCTCGCGCTCATCAAAAAATATCGGTTGACAGTAAAAAACAAACTCCCTTTTGCCCCCAATTCCTACTTCGTGGAAGCAGAAGAAGGCACCGGCCTGAAAGTGTTTGAAATTGCCGAAAAAATCCTGAACGAAAAAGAAGTTGAGTTTTGCCACCCCGAACTCGTGCAAGAGCGCCGTTTTAAAGGCATTCATCCCCTGCAATGGCATTTGGCGAAAACAACCATCGGCGGCAAACCCGTGGATGCCCACGTCAACATCGAAGCCGCGTGGAAACACACCCGCGGCAAAGGCATCAACATCGCAGTCATTGACGACGGCGTTGACCTCGACCATCCCGAATTCGCCGGGCGCATCAAAAATTCCTTCGATGCCACGCTCAACATCGAAGACGGCAGCCCAAAAGATGCCGACGACAGTCACGGCACCGCCTGTGCGGGCATGGCCTGTGCTGCCGGATTGCCCAATGGCGCATCCGGTACAGCCCCTGAAGCCACGCTCATCCCCATCCGCCTGCGCAGCGGCTTGGGCAGCATGGCCGAGACCAACGCCTTTGTGTGGGCCACCGACCACGGAGCCGATGTCATCTCTTGTTCTTGGGGGCCGACCGACGGCGAATGGTGGAATCCTGCAGACCCCGTACACAACCGCATGACTGCATTGCCTGACAGCACGCGCCTTGCCATTGAATATGCCCTCACCAAAGGGCGCGGCGGCAAAGGCTGTGTCATTCTTTTCGCCGCCGGCAATGGCAACGAAGACACCAAAAATGACGGCTATGCCGGTTATCCCGGAGTTATTGCCGTCGCGGCATGCAACGACACAGGCAAACGCAGTGTCTACAGCGACTACGGCGACGCTGTTTGGGCATGTTTTCCCAGCGGCGATTATGCATGGAAACCATTCAATCACCCGGCACCCCTCAGCGCAGGTCTGCACACAGTGGACAGGCTCAAACAAGCAGGCTATGCACCGAGCGACTACATTGACAATTTTGGCGGCACATCGGGCGCCTGCCCTGGCTTGGCTGGCGTAGTAGTGCTGATGTTGGCCGTCAACCCAGCGCTCACCCCCCCAGAAGTGAAAGATATCATCCGCCGTTCTTGCGTAAAAATTGACAAAAAAGAAGGCGAATATAATGCAGAGGGACACAGCCCTTATTACGGATATGGGCGGATTGATGCGGGTTTGGCAGTAGAAAACGCGTTGAAAGCGGTAAAAGAAACCAGCAGCCCGACGGTAGAAGGCGCGGTAAGGTTTGTCACCATTGGCGAAAAAGCATTACAGCCCGGCAATACGCTGACCGGCGATTTTAAGCCTGTGAAAAAAGTTCTTGGTTTTAGCCTGACCATCAAACCTGCCACGAAAGGGCTGAAAATCAAGTACAAAGTCAATGTCCCCGGTCTCGGTGTTGTGACCAACAAAAAGGAAGGCGATTATGTGGGTACAACCAACGGACGGCAACGAGTCATAGGTTTTGCCGTGGAACTGGAAGGCTCCGCAGCCCAAAAATACGACGTGGAATATAGTGCCAAATTGAAGGGAGTGGGCAAAGTAGCAAGCGCCAAAAACGGCGCATGGTGCGGCGCCGACAAAAAAACAGGAAAAACGGTGGAGGCAGTGGCCGTGGTGATAAAAAGCAAATAATGCTCGTTTCTAAGCACCGTACTTGCTTCCATGAAAAAAGCCCGACCGATTTGGTCAGGCTTTGGCTCATGTTCCCTTGGCTGACAAGATGATGTTTTGACAAAAATGTGTTTTGACAGGATTGACAAGATTTACAGGATTCGATTGGCTGTTTTTAAAAATCCTGTCAATCCTGTCGAAAGAAAAAAACTGTGTCAGCGTGAAAGGAACATGGGCCCAGGCTTTTTTTGTGGAGGATACCGGATTCGAACCGGTGACCTCTTGCATGCCATGTCCAGTGATAAAAAAATTGCCGTTACGCCTTCCATTGACAAACAGTTACCCTGTGCGGGTGAGGCGGTTTGAAATAATTCGCCGAAAAAATTCGCACATAAATTTGGACAATGGATTGCTTTGCCTATTTTTGTCCCAGTCAAATGATTTATTGAATTCTTTTATGTTGCTTTTCATATAAACTACCCAAGTCAAAAACTAATTGTTTCGATTTCCCCTCATGCGATGTCGGTGTGTGCAAAGAATTGTACTGCTTAGCATTGCCGAAAACAAACCAAGCCGGAAACCTTAGTCTCTTCCTCCCCCCAAGACGTTGTTCCCGTTTTGTTTATTGGCATTTCCTGATTGTCAGAATATCCTTAAATGGATTTTCTGGCAAAGCGGTTGTATTTCAGATTTCTGTGAAACACGGAATTAGCTTATTGCCTTATGATACAAAGGCAATCTGTCTTGATAGATAACAACATCTTTAAACCCAAAATCAAACTTATGCCCATCTATTCCAACTCTACCAAATGTTCGATTGCTTGGTCATTGATCATGTTACTTGTCTTCCAAATTATTTTTCCATACCAAGTGCTTGCCTTAACCGGCGGTCCTTCCCAACCTGAAGTAGAAAGTTTTACGCCTGCCGGTGTAAGCGAATTGGTGGATCCCGCCACCGGAATGTTCAGTTACAATATTCCATTGATGGATGTGGGTGGGTACCCCGTAAATCTCAGTTACCAGTCTGAGATCGGTATGGAACAGGAGGCGTCCGTTGTTGGATTGGGCTGGAACCTGAATCCTGGCGTTATCAACCGGAACTTGCGCGGCTTACCGGATGATTTTGATGGTGATGAAGTGAAAAAGGAATTCAATATGAAGCCAAATACTACTTGGGGTGTTACCGGAGGGTTTCAGACGGAATTATTTGGATATAAAAGCCCTGGTGTAAAAAAAGAAACTCCCTTTGCAATCGGGGTTAGTATTGGCCTAAACCACAATAACTATAATGGATTCGGTATAGAATATGGAATAACTCCTTCGCTTAGCCTGGGAGATAAAAATAAAATGCGAAGTGGTGGCATCGGATTGGGGTTGACAGCAAGTAGTAGTGAAGGCATTGGGTTCAGCCCCTCTATTTCCTTTTCGAAGAAAATTGGTAAAGTTGATGAGTACGATCAAAATCTAGGTTTAAATATTGGAACAGCCATCAACTCCCGACAAGGGCTTAAAGCAGTTACTTTCGGACCTTCAATGAGCATCAGCCATGCGGCAGTTAAAAGGTATCGTACTGATAAAAAACCATATGAAGGCAAATCCTGGTCGCACGAGCAGATTAGCAGTAATGCCCAATTTAGTTTTTCAACGCCGACTTTTATTCCATCAATACAGTTTCCTATGCGAAACAGCTCATTCACTTTTTCAGGAAGATTGGGTTTAGAAGTATTCGGTGCGCAAGGTGGAGTACAAATTAGTGGTTATTTCAGTCAACAGAAACTGACTACTAATAGCCTCAAATCAAAAGCATATGGTTTTCTCTATGCTCACCATGCAAAAAACAAGCTGAACGCATTATTAGATTTTAATCGCGAAAAGGACAACTCATTTTCCAGAGATACCCGGCACCTTCCTTTGTCTGCAATGACAGGAGATGTGTTTTCTGTTAGCGGCCAGGGGCTATCGGGGAATTATCAGCTGCATAGAAGCGATGTGCCTACGACTTTCGATAATAGTTCTATTAACCTGAACGCTGGTGAGAGTTTAGGCCTTGAGGTTGGGGCCGGTAACATAGTACGCGCTGGTGGCGACGTTATATTTAATAATGCAACCAGCTACGCAATGAAATGGCATGATACCGGTAGCAATGGTGTACTAAAAGGACTTGATTTTAGCGGTGGCCCTACCAATACCAAACCATCTTATGAGCCAGCCTATTTCAAAATGGCCGGTGAACGTACCGTAGATGACAGCGGCTATTTCAATACCTTGGGTGGATTTGAACCAGTTCGGCCTCAATTGGCTGATGCTGGTGGGCTGGAAGTCCGGACTAACAATACTCTTGTACGGTACAGCGAAGGGGACGTGATTCAAACGCTTCCGGATTCACCAGTTAATCGAAGCACGCGCGAAAAACGTAAACAAGTCATTTCCTACCTCACGGCAACAGAAGCAACCCAATACGGCTTGGAGGAGTGCATATTGAGTTTTCCAGAGAATGATTTTAAATTGACAAACCCCACTGCAGGGAGCCGGACAACAAGCCTCCGGAAAGGGCATCACATTTCTGAAATAACGGTGTTAAGAGAAGATGGGCAGCGGTATGTGTTTGGTATTCCTGCATATAATAACGTTCAAAACGAAGTATCCTTCAGTGTTGACGGCAGTGGAGATAATTGCCAATCTGGCATGGTCGGTTATAGCGCAGTCGATGCCTCCACAGGAAATACAAAAGGCAAAGAGAACTACTATAACAAAGTCAGTACACCAGCTTACGCACATTCCTTTTTACTGACGGCCGTTGTTTCTAATGATTATGTTGACCGTACTGGAAATGGTTGTACACCTGATGATTATGGTAATTACACCCAATTCAATTACACCCAGGTAGCATCGAGCCTTCCATGGCGAACACCGTATAAGCCTGGAGAAGCAAACTACAACCAGGGCATGCGTTCGGATCCGCTGGATGACAAGGCCAGTTTTATTGAAGGTGAAAAAGAAGTCTGGCTCCTGCATTCTATCGTAAGCCGTACTCATGTAGCGTGCTTTTATTACGATACTGAAAGCCGAACTGATAATCGTTCAATTGAAGGGAATAGCACCCGTGCGCGGAAATTGGATAAAATTGTTTTGTACGGACTCAGTGATTGGTTGGGAAATTCGAATGCTGCCGAACCGATTAAAACAGTACGGTTTGAATACACCCAGAATCTTTGTCCAGATATCCTAAATTCCTTTGCACCAGGCTCAGGTAAGCTTACCCTAAAAAAGGTCTGGTTTGAATACGGACGATCAAAAAAGGGACAAGAGACGCCATACATATTCAGCTACAGCCCCTTCAACCCCTCTTACGATTACAAAGATATTGACCGCTGGGGGGCGTACAAGCCTAACCCTCAAGGTTTATCTTGCACCAATCATGCATCTCCACTTTCAAATGATGAATTTCCATACGCGTCACAAGACAAATCGTCGGCTGATGAACGCGCATCAGCTTGGCGCCTGACACAGATTAAATTGCCGAGTGGGGGTAGTATTAAAGTTGAATATGAAGCTGGTGATTATGCCTATGTGCAAAACCGCCGGGCTATGCGGATGTTCAAAATTTACGACATCAGGGACAAGGCAGAACAGGCCATTCCTGCGCCTGGGAATACAGCCAATTTATTTGAAGACACTAACCCGAACCAGTATGTATACTTTGAATTAGATAATCCCATGAGTATCAACGCCCCGATAAAGGTGTTGCAAGAATATTTGGGAGATTTGATTCTGACCCGGGAGCCATTGTATTACAAGTGCCTGGTAAATATTGCCAAGCCCGGTGTCCAGCAGCGATGGGAATATGTACCCGGCTATGCGAAAATTAGCACTGCGGATTATGGTCTTTCCCGAAAAGCTGGGAGCGCCAACTATGACCTTGCATATTTCAAACTGGAAGCAGTGGGTGTAGGCGACCGCGAAAAAGGCAAAGAAGCGAACCCGATTGCTAAAGCCGCCTGGCAATTTGCCCGGTTAAACTTGCCCGAAGCCGTTTACGGGACACCTACTATCGATCAGGGCGATGCCGAACAAATCCTTAAAGCTATTTTGAGCCTGGAAGAACAGTTTAAACAGTTTCTTAAGGGCTTTAATAATGTAATGCGGGATGAAGCCTTTGGTAGGAGGATTTATTTACCCAAGTCTTGGATTCGTCTCAATGACCCGAGTTACAAAAAGATCGGCGGCGGTAGCCGGGTTAAGCGAATCGAAATTGACGATGCCTGGCAGAAAATGGCAGGATCTCCACATGAAGCACAAAATTACGGCCAGGAGTATTTCTATACTACTGTTGAAAACGGCGATACGATCAGCAGTGGCGTTGCAGCCTACGAGCCTATTATTGGTGGCGATGAAAACCCATGGCGACAACCTGTTTTTTCTGACGAAACCGTATTGTGCGCACCCGATAATGAACATTATATTGAAGAGCCGTTGGGTGAAATGTTCTTCCCGGCGCCTACCATTATTTACAGCAAAGTAACAGTCCGGAATTTGCCAAAACCCAATGTAATCCGTAATGCTACGGGGTGGACTGTCCATGAGTTTTACACTGCCCGTGATTTTCCGGTATTGACCAGAAATACATTTTTGGCGAAGAAACCGAAAAAGTCGACTCCATTATTAGGCTTATTGAAAATCAAGGCTATAGAATACATGACAGCAGTCGAAGGGTTTGTAGTTGAGTTGAATGATATGCATGGCAAACCCAAGGCCACTTGGGTGTATGATGAATTCGGCACACGCCTTTCCGGTATTGAATACCGCTATAAGCAACAGACTAATGGCAAACTGGATAACCGCTGTACTGTGATTTATCCAAATGGTGCAGTAGGCAATTCCGTACAAATTGGAGTTGACATCAGCGTTACAGCCGACTCCCGCGAGTCGGGTTCGACTTTGGAGAGCGGTGGCATAAACCTCAATATTGATAATTTCCTGATCCCGCCGTTTATACCTGGGATCGTCCCAACAGCTTACCCGTCTTCCCATTACGAAGAAACCCGCTTCCGATCCTTTACACTCACTAAAGTCATCAACCGTTATGGTCTGCTCGATGAAGTAATCGCCTACGACCTGGGCGCGCGGGTCTCCACCCGAAATGTGGCCTACGATGCTGAAACAGGGGATGTGCTGCTGACTCAAACCACAAACTCATTTAGCGACCCGGTGTACCAGTTAACCTATCCCGCACACTGGGCTTACCCTGGAATGGCCGGCGCATACCGGAATATTGGGGCTGTATTTACCGGCCTAAATTGTAGCACAGGCAACTGTACTATCTCCGGCATTGGCGAAAATCTGTTTTTTTGGGGCGATGAAGTAAGTGTTCAGGTGGGAGGCTCGTATCAGGCGCGCCTTTGGGTGAAGGATGTTTCAAATAGTTCAATATATCTGATTGATGCCGCCGGTACACCCGCCAATTTCAACAATGCAACGCTGAAAATTATCCGTTCGGGGCATCGCAACCAGGCTAACACAGCTGTTAGTTCGTTGACTTGCCTCAATAATCCAATCAAAAACGGCACATTGCAATTCGATGATTTGCATGTACTGGATGCCAGTGCACAGGAAATGTCGGATCGTTGGCAGACATTCTGTAAGGAAAGATGTTATTGTGTGAACCGGCAGCAGAATATTGATTGCTTCCTAGCTTTGGCTAACGAAATAAGTGCAGACGGGCTGTTGTTTGCTCCGCCAACTAATCCCGTAGATTTAACTCCATATTATTCCCTAATGGGATGCTCCCAGATTCCTCTATCACCAAAAATTGGGTGTCCAAGTACAGCGTATAGGTATAGTAGCGAAATCAACATATATGGGCTAAATATGACGGTGATGGACACAAGTAACTGCAACTCATGTAACGTAGTGACTATTAAATTACCTGCTGGCTGGTCACCAAATACTGTAAAAAACATTAAATTCTCTAACCTAATTCCATATAGCGACTTCTATTGCTCTGAACGCCTTCATTTTAGCGTAACTATGACAGCGGAGTCAATATTACCTAAACCTGTCGGTACGCCAATCTTATTAATTGAAGAAACTTATGGGACCCAAGGTGGCTATGATGGTTATTGTCTTGACTTTTTAGATTGTATTAACAACTCAGATACGAACTATTGTGGCCTAACTCCAAATAAACAAGTCAATCCATACTTCGAAGGTATTCTGGGCAGCTGGCGCCCCAAACGTACCTATGCTTTCCTGACAGATCGTGTGCAACAAGACGCATTGGTGCCTGCTATTCCGCCTTATCATACCCGCACCCGAATGCGGTTTGATGGCTGGTATAAAGATTTCAGTTCTTTCTGGACTAAACCAACTGGTTCAACTGGCTTGTGGACTAAAAATCTGAAATACTGGACCTGGGCTCAGGAAACAACCCGGATCAATCCACTAGGAATTGCAATTGAGGCCCGTGATGCACTAAATCGGTACAGCGCAGAGGTACTGGGATACTTGAACTCCTTTGTACAAGTGACTGCCGGTAATGCCGGTTATGAAGAGATCATGTACGAGGGGTTTGAAGATGCGAGGTATGGTGAACCTTTTTCTAATATTGAGTTTCAGAGCACATGCGCAGGCACTTCCTATTCGACCGATGCTTGTTGGCCAGACCCACACTTCTGGCTGGATTATCAGGCGGCCTCAACAATAGCACATACCGGCAAATCCAGCTTGCCATTGAATCCTGATGGAGGCCCCCATTCTAAAACTATTCGGCTAAAAACCTGCCAGTTAAACAAACAAGAGGCTTTTGTCCCATTTATACTGCAGGAATGTGACTGTGTGGGCAAATTTGCACCAAGTCCCGGTAAAAAGTATGTATTCAGTGCTTGGGTGCGTGAAGACCGCCCGCCCACTACACTTGCATTTGCTGACCCCAAGGTTATAATCTGGATAAGTGGCAAATCCTTCACATTTCAAGCTTCTGGTGAGATCATAGAAGGTTGGCAGCGAATTTACGGCGAATTCGATATTCCACCAGATGTAGATGGGCTAGCGATGAACCTATACCCCGGAACAGCCCTGACTTTTTACGATGACCTGCGCATCCATCCTTTTGATGCCAGTTTTAAGGCCTATGTGTACGACTCCAAGTCTCTTCGGTTTACCTATGAGCTGGACGACAATAACTACTTTACGAAATACGAATACAACGGTTCGGGTATGCTTGAACGTGTGAAAAAAGAGACCGAACGCGGTGTGATGACGATTCAGGAAACCCGCTTTAGCAACGCTAAACAGTAAACTAAAAAACCAGATACCATGTTTATCCCTGTTTTTCCATACCGCGCTATTTTTTTTCTATTCATCAATTTGCTTCTCTCTGCATACTCCTATGCTGGGATAGAGCCACCTGTCAGCGCACAGCTTACAGGTTCGCAATTTATAATCGCTCCATTTCCTGGGCCACAGCAAACTTTGCCGCTTGAATTGTCTGATTTTAACAGCGGTACTAATGCTACTTGGGATGACAATTTTGACATAAAATCGATTAAAAATGATGTGCGGCTGTTTATCATCCCAGATGCTACAACTTATATTGACTTTAACTGGCAACTTACGGTTCCGCTAACTATCCGGGTATGGAAAAACAATAGCAGTCAGCCAATTACACTGGCACCAGTAAGCCTGAATATCACCTACGATCCACTGGCCCAAACCCAGTACCGGCAATTACATAGTTTTACATTTGCCGACGCTTGTAGGGTTGAAGTGGATATTGACCCTAATGCAATTCAACTTACGACTGCGGCAAACTCGCCTGCACAAAAAAAGGCCGTGGCTAAAGTAGTTGCCTTGCAAAGCAATATTACCATCGAACGCTATCGCCATTTCAACTGGCAGTATCAATTGTGTCCGGGCAAGCTATCGCACAACTACGATGCCCCGACTAATGAGCTGGAACTAAAATGGGAAGCCATACCCGGCGCGGAAGAATACGACGTAGAATGGATTTTTGAAGAGGATTATGACGGCAATGGCGGTATACTCTCACCAGACCAAATTCCATTTTCTTTTGAACGGAATGCTGCCCGGGTACAAGTGGCGGACACCACTTACCGGATCCCATTGGTGTATGAACAAGGCTGGATCATTTACAGAGTTCGCGGCATCGGGCGCAATCCTGACAATTTGGAGAAACCGCTTGTGGGTAGCTGGTCTTGTGGCGGTGACCCCTGTACTCCAAACGGCTGCGTTTCACCAACTGATTTAAGTCAGTTTAACCACAAATTTCATATAGCCGGTAATAACGCCGCAGCGCCCTATTCAGCAGACCGGGTCAATTGGCAGGTAGTAACCAACTACGCCGAACACGGAAAGCGCAAAGACGTAATTACCCATTTCGACGGCACCATGCGCAACCGGCAAGCCGTGACTGGCCTAAGTACCGAGCGGCAAACCATGGTGGCTGAAACCATTTATGACTATCAGGGCCGGCCTGCAGTTCAGGTTTTGCCTGTGCCGGTGAACGATGCCCGGCTGCATTTTTTTCCAAATTTCAACCGCAACCAGGATGGAAAGCCCTATTCGGCGGTCGATTTCGACGAAGATCCGGACAGTTGTGGCAACAAAGCCGGAGCGATGCAAAACACGGTTAGTGGCGCCTCAAATTACTATTCTCCCAATAATCCAGACCTGGCGGGCATCAACGCCCGACTGCCTGATGCTAAAGAATTTCCCTTTTCCCGTACTGCCTATACGCCGGACAACACCGGTCGCGTCAGTTGGCAAAGCGGCCCTGGTGAGCACCACAAACCGGGATCAGGACATGAAACCTGGAGTTACTACGGTGTGCCGGCACAAGAGGAACTCGATCCGCTGTTTGGCAACGATGTTGGTTTTGCTAACCGTTACCGCAAAACCATGATGATTGATCCCAATGGCCAGGGCAGTATTACGTACCAAGATGCAGCAGGCAATACCATTGCAACGGCGTTGTGCGGCAATCCGCCCGTAGGAATGGAAGCCCTGGATTCGTATAAACCGAGTTCATTGCAGATCGACTTACTGGCCTTTAATGATCAGATAACGGGGGAGTATGCCTGGGTGACAAGTTTTACCCAGTTGGTCAACACGGAAAGTGACTACAATTTTACTTACAATATCACTGGCCAGCAATATCAGGACGCCCTGTGCCGGCCCAATAACCCCATCTGTTACGATTGCGTGTATGATCTGGAATTCAAGATAATCGATAACCACTGTGGCACAGTGGAATACCAAAGTGCACATACGATTGGATCAATCCTGGAAGACGGCGCAGGTAATGTACAGGCTATAGACGAATGCGGTGTGCTTTTTCAGTTGAACCAACCTTTCACTGTACACCTCAAGCCCGGCTCGTACACTTTTTACAAAAAACTCTCCATTAGCGGAGCCGCCGCCGATGCCTATGTGGAACATTGGCTGACTGATCCTGAAAATACCTGTATCAAGTCTTTACAAGAATTTATTGATGCGCAACTGGCTAATATCGATACTACCGATTGCGACCTGGATTGCGACGATGCAGTGGCCGCCAGCCAGGAACCCGGCCTGAACCAGCAGGAAATAGACGATATCCAGGCATTGATGAATTTCGCCTGCGATACCCTGACCACGCGCTGCGAAACTGCCTATAGCGGTATGTTGGCCGATGTTAGCCCTGGTGGGCAATATGGTGAATTTAGTCCGGACTCTCTGGATTGGTTGATCTCCGTATTCAACCAATTCAGCGAACTGCCCACGGGACCAAACACCTATGGCATGAGCTACCTCGACGAATTCGGCAATTCGATTCAAGGGAGCAGTTTCAATGCATTGGATTTTGCTGTAAACTGGCGGCCCGAATGGGCAGAACAACTGGTACAGTACCACCCCGAATTTTGCATGTGGGATGCTTATTGCCCGAATACAGGCGCATGGGGTGACCAAATTAGTACCAATTACCTGGGAGCCAGCGATGAGTATGATGCCCAACTAAACGAGGCCAATACCCTGGCTGATGCCGAAGCAATCTGGCCCGGCATCTCAAGTAATCCGGGGTATTGGATACTTCAAAATGATCCGTTTTTTAATCAACCGGATGGTAGCCACAAATGGGATAATTTTTCTGTATTCAAGGTCATAATGTCGGCTAAAATGGCCGATTTCACCGGAGGGATTTCTTTGCTCCAATTGGCGCTGCGTGCGGTAGCCTGTCCGGACAGCTTCGCTTGTGTTCCCACCGGATTTAGCAGCGATCTGACAGAACAGGATGCCCAATGGCGCATTTTCCGAAGCATGTACCTGGGGCAGAAGGAACGATTTGTATATAAATCCATGACCGCTTATGCCATCGACGATAGTCACCCCTGTTACAACGGCTGCATCGGCGAGGACCCTTTCAATCCCTTTCTTGAAAAATTTCTGAATTTCTCAGCCCTCAACAGCGGCTGGTGGAACAAGAATCAACCCTGCTATTGGGGCCTTTCCTGGTTGTTTGAAGATAAACAAAGGCGCTTCCCTAATGTGTACGATGTAATTAATATCGGCAATCTCGATTTTTACGAGGATGATCCGATGACGGTTATGAATGCCCTTACAAACAGTGTTTATCCCCAAGTGGCGGGTATTTGCGAAGAATGTGATTGGGATACAAATGTTCTGACGCTGTTGAACTGGGCCTGGCCACAGTTCCGCCAATTGACAAGTTCGCCACCAGAGTTTATTTTTCCGGTAGCCTCAGTACCGGGGCTTTCGCCGTCTTTTATTACCTTATTAAACAATAAATATTGTCGAATACAATATGGTAAGTCAGGTGATGTGAATTCAATACTCATGGATATTGGCGAATGCAAAATAGCATTCGAGTTCACGGATGCGTCTTATAGTGCCAGTAGTTTTTGTTGCATTAGCCGCATTTCAATCCCTTCTGTTTATCCTAATCTCCCCTCCTCTGTATACTTCCACTTCGATGCCATTTCCAATTCAGGAGTGCATACAACTCTTGAAGGCTTCATTAACAGGGGGTGCAATAGCAACTGTGAACCGGAAAATATCGAAAAATGCCCACCGACACCTGAATTGGCTGAAATCGCCAATTTGTTTAACAATCTAACATCTTCAAATCAAATATTAACAAGCGGGGCAGTTGAAATCCCTGGCTTATATATCGGTCCAACCATCCGGAAAAGTTTTGGAAATGATTCGCTGAGTTTCCAATGGAAAGGGGCATCAACTCAAAATGGTTATACAGCTTGGTTAAAACAGGGCACTGATTCCTGTAAATTCAGTTTAGATAGGCCAAATGCCGCCTTTGATTTCAATTCTATTGTCAATGTGTTGTCTATTAAACCCTTCCCCGTTCCCAATTCTTCACAATTTGTAATGCAGGTAGTATTGGGTAGCGGGCAAATGGTACAAATTGATGGCAGTAGCTGTTATACCACAACCTATTGTTGTAAGAAACAAGGATCTACGGGCACTCAGACGGGATACGGCAACATAGGTAGTCCGATGCCAGCGCATCCAAATTCGGCCTGCGGCGGATGCCCGGAAATCACCCTCACCGGCGGCATCCTAAACACCGGCACCGACACGTTGCACTTCGGCACGGACTGCAACTCCATTTGGTGCGATACAATTATTGTAACGGACACAATACCAATCGAAAACCCCTGTGCGCGGTTGTTGATCGAGCTGGCCGAATTTAACGCCCAGGGGCAGTACGAAACCTACCTGGACTCGCTGAAGGCTTCGGTAAAGGAAGCTTACCTGCAAAAATGCCTCCTCGCCACAGAGGCCTTTTCTGTGCAGTATACCGACGCCCGGCACCATTTTACCCTATACTACTATGACCAATCGAACAATCTGGTAAAAACCATACCGCCCAGTGGAGTACTGCCATTGAATAATAAATTGCTGCTGGAATATGTAAAAAACCACCGCAAGGGAACAGGGGCTAAACCGCAATACCCCCGACACAACATGATGTCGTTCTATACTTTCAACTCCCTGAACCAACTGACCCGGCAGCAGATACCCGACCACGATGGCCCTTCCGAGTTTTGGTACGACCGGCTGGGCCGATTGGTCGCCTCGCGCAATCCGCGGCAGAAGGCAACTAAAAAATACAGCTATACCCAGTTCGATGCCTTAGGCAGGATTGCGGAAACCGGCGAGATTTGCAAACCGAAACCCCTGAACAATACCATTGTGCGGGACGACACCAAGTGGAATGCCTGGCTGAAAGCGTCGAACAAAAAATTTGAAGTGGCACACACCTGGTACGATGCCCCGCTGCCGGCGCTGTACGGCTGGGCGCCAGACTCCAGCCAGCAGAACAACCTGCGTGGTCGAATAGCCGCTGTTTCCTTCCGCGAAAACCCGTGCCCCACCAGCCAGCCCGGCAAACTGACTCATGTAACGCATTACAATTACGATATTCATGGAAATGTGGGCACCCTCTGGCAGGACGACCGCGCTTTCGCGGTCAAGAAAATTGAATACGAGTACGATCTCGTCAGTGGCAATGTCAATGCACTGCATTACCAGCCCGGCGACCCCGACCAATTTCACCATCAGTATGAGTACGACGCCGACAACCGCCTTACCCGCGTGCGCACCAGCCCCGACGGCTACATCTGGGATGAAGACGCCCGCTACAGCTACTTTCAGCACGGTCCATTGGCCCGCCTCGAACTCGGCGACGAGCGCGTGCAGGGGCAGGATTATACCTACACCATACAAGGCTGGATAAAAGGTGTGAACGCTGCCAGCCTGCTGCCTCAGCACGACCCGGGACAGGATGGCCTGAGCGGTGGCCCCAATGCCCTGGCGCCCAAAGACCTGACGGGCTATATCCTGAGTTACCATCAACAGGACTACCAGCCCATTGGCGCCGGGGTACAGATGGAACCAGCTGTCAATACCCCCGCGCCACATTTCGGACACGCCGCCAACCTTTGGAACGGCAATATCCGCAGCATGATCACTGCTATCCGGCCTTTTATGGATAATGGCCAGCCGCAAGCATACGAATACCGGTACGACCAACTCAACCGCCTGGTGGAAGCACAGGCACATAATACTGGCTACGATCCGTTGCTAAATGCCTGGAACCTGAAGTCCGCGACGAAATGGTACTTTAACCAATTGAAGTACGATGCGAATGGCAATATTTTGCGCCAAATACGTAACGGTAACCCCAATGCCAGCCCGGAGAAAGCCGTTGCGATGGATGACTTATCCTACTTCTACTACCTGGGTAACAACCGCCTGCTTCGGGTGCGCGATGCGGTGCCTGCAGGCAACTACAGCGAGGATATTGACGACCAAGGCCCTAAAAACTACGGGTACGACCGAACCGGCAACCTCACCCGTGACGATGCCGAGGGCCTGACGATGGCTTGGACGGCCACCGGTAAAGTCAAAACGGTACATAAAAAGGGTAGCCCTTTATTACAGTTCGGTTACGATGCGATGGGGCGCCGAATAAGCAAACGCAGCAAGGGTTATGCGACCCGCTATGTGTATGACGCTACGGGCAATGTACTGGCCACTTACCGGCACGTAGAAAAGGGCCTGCCGCCGAATTTGCATTGGGAATCGGCCTACTTGTTTGGAAGTTCCCGCTTGGGGGAGTACAAGGCTGACAAATGCCTTGGTGCTGGTTGTACAGCTGGAATTAACGGGTATTTGAGCCGGTACCGGGGGATGCGGAAGTATGAACTGGCGAATCACCTTGGGAATGTGTTGGCTACATCTACTGATCAGAAAATGCCTACGAATTTACTACCCGGTAGTGGTGCGGTTGAAGGGTATGATGCAGATGTATGGACGGCGGGGGATTATTATCCTTTTGGGATGGAGATGCCAAAAAGGATTAATGGGAAATATCGTTACGGATTTCAAGGGCAAGAGTCCGATAACGAGATTTTGGGAATTGGAGGTGATGTGAATTTTGCGTTTCGAGCGTATAATAAACGGATAGGACGGTTTGAGTCGATCGATCCACTTTTTTCGAAATTTCCATGGAACTCACCTTATGCGTTTAGTGAAAATCGCGTCATGGATGGTATTGAGATGGAAGGGTTACAGGTTAAGATTGGGGATTTAAACTCAGCATTTTACGAAAATCCTTCTTCTGTAAATGCAGATGAGTTAAGCACGTGGTCTTATTTTGGTTTACGTTTTCTACTACCAGGATTGAATTTGTTTAATTGCTTAAAAGAATTAGATTCAAAACTACATAATAATCGAGAAGGAGGATATTGGCTGTATAGCAAATCGGGTGGAAATAACTTTGAAACTGTAAGGGCACACCCGAATGCTGATGTGCAAATGCTTGAAATAGATCTATTAGGAGTTACACTAGGAACTGCTGGTTCAGGGGGTAAGATCAAATTTGGTGGTGGGAGCATAAATTACGCGGAAGGGGCCTTAAAAGCAAGTGAAGCATTGCAATTAATATTTGAACCATTACCTCCATCCTATGAGAGCAGCACGGTAAAACAGAATGCCTCTAAAAATACAACTAACCTTGTAGAGTCCATACAGTTCTTTAATGAAAGTTATGGCCAGACTACCTCATTTATAAAAGTTGAAAAAAGTGACAATTCAATTAATTATTTTTTTGAGTTTTTATCAATTTATGGAAAGACAGAGATGAGAAAGTCTAACCAGATTGAGTATGAAGAAGCGCTTAACGATTATCATAAAGGTGACCAAAAAAATAGTAGAATAATAAAATACGAGTATTAATTTAGCCTCAAGCCAGAAAGAGAGCTTTTCCCATTTGGCCAAACTGTTCGAACGTTTCAAACAATCACGCTGCGCCCCGCTGGGCGGAGGTGTTCGGCGACCAAAATAAAACGCAATGCGCTCGTGAGCATTTTAATGCGACACGTATTGCCTGCCAGTCTCTGACAGCTGAAGCCACGAACAATACAAAGGTAGAATAGCCGCTGCTATTGCCCGCAAGGGCATGGGCACCCAATTATATACTTCCCGATTACGATATGGCTGTCGAGGTCTGGTAGTCCCCAAGTGACATCGCCGGGTGTGCCGCAGTCTTTGAGGATGTCGCTGAGTTTCAGGCCGTTTGGCGGGTAATTGATTGTTATGTCTACGGAGCCTGAAATAGGGCCATTTCTCCTAATGCCGGGTGTGTTCGGGGTAGTTATAAACTGAATGTCCCATCCATCGTCTGAGGACTTTCCCAATATACCGCCTTCGCCAATATGCGATTCAGTGTCCGGGTAGGTGGGCGTTTGGACTCCTGGTTCAGGGTTGGAGAAATAGCCTGTCCCGGTAATGTCAATCTTGTTATCCTGTCCCATCGCTATTTTGTCAAAAATGGCTACCAGATGTAGCATGTATGGGTAAGCATTTGGAGGAGGAGGGTCAACGTCCGGAATATTTCCGTTTGCGGTAATCCTGATGGTATGTTCGTCCAGACACTGAACGTAAAATAAAACGGTATTGGAGTCACCGGTTTTGGATTGGACTTTAGGAGTGGTGTCGCAGCCAAGGAGCATAAGCATTGCGAGGCACAGTAATTTTGAAACGGAGTTCATTTTCTTTGTATTTTGTGAAAGTTTATATACGCTACAAAAATAGGAATAAAAGTGAATACGCCTATTTTTTGAGGGCAAAAGTGGTTTAGGTGTTTGCCGGTGTTTGATAGACTGTTGGGGAAAGAAAGTGTAACAGGGAGCTTGCCTTTTCAATTGCAGCGTTTATCATTTTCCTGTCTGGGGCAACTCCTTTGTGAATTACATCATTTCGGGGTTCAACAATTAGTTTTCGGGTTTCTTGGTCAGGTTTCAATATTTTTAACAATTGGGCTAATTCCAATCTGCGACCCAGGGTTTGATATTTGTTCAGCAAGGCTTCTCCGAAAAAGATATTGAGGGTTTGAAATTCTTGAATGATTCGGTTGGTCAGGCCCACTTCCAGTGCCGTTGCTGTCTCAATAATTGCTTTTCGGTAATCACCAACTGCTTTTGCGGAGTAGGCTTCTAATAACAGGGCATATTCAAGTCGGGGTTCTGCTTGCAAGGAGGCTAATCGGCATGCCTCCTGAAGATGGATTAGATGAATTGACGTGTCTTTGCCACCAATTTCTATGGCGAGGGCATCGTGCTGGCTATTGGGGACATGCTCAAATTTGTCGTTTGGAAACTCGAACAGCATAAGGTTTTTATACCGGTCAATTACAATTCTATTTTCACCCATGGTGTATTGAGTAGTCAACAGTTGAATATACTGCTTGAACAAGTGCAACCAGTTAGGGAACGCTGCATAAATTTTTTGACTGATTTCTTCGTCGGTTGTATTCTTTATGGTGATTTTCAAAAGTGCCTTTTCTACGGTGGAATGGCCTGAAGGGTGTTCTACGGGTTGCCCCCAATGAATTGGATACCCACCAGATTTCCAGCCTTTTGCTTCTGGCGGGGCACCCAGTTTGTGGCGAAGCGGGTCTTTTTCACTTTTTCCCCATTCAGGCAGCAAAGGCATGGATAGTGTTCCATTTGCTCCTGCGATGGTAACGGGGACGGATTGTCCTAAGGCGTCCTGGGCACAGTATAGGGTTGGGGTGAACTCAACAATTCCGAGTATCTCCATAAGTTCAATTTGTGGTTTTAAAGACTGGAATTTACAAAAGCATTGCATTTGCTACCCTGAAATCCCCATCCGGGGGCAATTAGTTCCTGATCCAAAGGTCTGTTTTTCTGACTTGAAAAAGGTGGCGGGTACAAACACAATCCTTTGTTGCATATTCGTCTCTAAATATCCATAACTTTGTTTTTGAATCAGATATAGCCGGGATACCCGGCTGAATTGCAACTGAAAAGAAACGCATGGAAAACCTACGCACTTTAGTTCAAGCCCTTCAAACCCAGCTCCGCGCCGAAGTCTCCTAGGAAGACGCAGCCGGGCCGTTGCACTACACAAACCGTTCCGGTTCAAAATCGAAGTAAAGGCCAGCACGGTGGCCCAGGTCGGCGCCGACGCCATTCGACGGGTATCCAGTTGCGTTGAACGATAGGGGAAAAGTCGTCTGAAGTGGGCTGACATACGTCAAATGTCCCAAACGCCAAGTTCGGCTCGTAGCTGCGGACTATTTGCGAGAGGATGGTTCCTTGTTGACCCGAAAACTCTACTTCTACACCGACCCAATCAAGACCTCCTTTGGATTTTGGAACGACACCAGTGCCGCTTCCAAATTGAGTTCCTCTTCTGCGACGTCAAGCAATTTACGGGCCTGACCCACTGTCAAAGCGCCAGCCAACCCAAAATAGAAAACTATATTTATCTGGCACTCTCAGCAGTCTCGGTGGTCAAAGCAGCACATTGGTTGCCCTGAAAAAAGACCAAGGGGACTCTTTTTCAATGAAAGAGCTCAAAAACTATTAGACTTATTGCGGTGGAGGGGCGTTTGACTCCAGACAAATATTGACATGGCAAGGGAAAGACATGATCCGCCGTTCTTGCGTAAAAATTGACAAAAAAGAAGGCGAATACGATGCAGACGGGCACAGTGCCAAATTGAAAGAGGCGGTTGGCTTGACGTGCCAAAAACGGCGCATGGTGCGGCACCAACAAAAAAACAGGAAAAACGGTGGAGGCAGTGGCCGTGGTGATAAAAAGCAAATAATGCTCGTTTCTAAATACCGTACTTGCTTCCATGAAAAAAGCCCGACCGATTTGGTCAGGCTTTTTTTGTGGAGGATACCGGATTCGAACCGGTGACCTCTTGCATGCCATGCAAGCGCTCTAGCCAGCTGAGCTAAACCCCCATTTGCTAAAGTGGCGGCAAAGATAAATGAACAAATGTAAAAGCAGCAACACTTTTTTTTAGATGTTTTATTCCAAAACCCCAACCGTCGGCCAAGTCCGCAATGTGTTGGCAAAATGCAAAATAAAGCGTGGAAATCTCTGTTTTCTCATTTCAGTACCCGACTTTCGCCCATCATTTTCAAAACTAAACTTACCTTAATCACTATGGCAACTTTCGTTGAAACCATTGACCTCTACAAATCCGAAATGAACAAAATGGGCATCAAATACGATGAAACCCTGTTGAGCGCAGTTTCCAAAGGCCTCGGCCCATCCATCTACAACAAGGACGCATCGCGTGTTTCGTGTTCCGACCAAGCCGAGAAAGACCGCATCAAAACCAACTTCCTTATTGGCAAACTTGGCTTGGCCGATAGCCCCGCGCTCAGTGCAGCCATTGATGAAGTCTGCAACCAAATGGGCTCGTCCAACACCAACAAATACCGCGGGATATTCTACTACCTGCTGGTGGTGAAATTTGGCAAGCAAGCGATGTACAAGTAATCGGCACTGTGCAGATTATTGCGCGAAGAGCCGTCCGGCAAAAATCGGACGGCTCTTTTATTTTTCAGCCTGTTTCAATGCATTTTTCAGTTGGGATGCCTTCCCATAAAAAGCATGACCCGGTTTCGCGAGTATTTTATCGAGAGTACGGTTTAGCAGCGCCTTTTGTGCGGGCATTTTTTGCAGCACAGTCAGTGCCAGCGCCCACTCCGAGCGTTCGGCGATGGCTTTGTCTTTAGAGTTGGCGAGTTCGCGGAAGTAGGGAATCGCCGCGTCGTACTGCTTCTTTTTGTAGAGCGAATGGGCGAGCAACTCTTTCGTTTTCAGCGCATTGGGGTTCAGTTTCAGGATGGGTTTCAGCAGTTTTTCCGCATCAGCGTATTTGCCCGATTTGTAACTGTCAAGCGCCTGGCCGTAGCCGGGAGCGTCGCCTGCGCCGTTGCCGGATTTTTGGATAAAATCCTCTTCGCGGTAATAAGTGGCGGCTAAAGCGGGGTAGTCAACCACCGCAGGTTTCGTGGTCGGAGCCGTTGGCTTTGCTTCGGGTTTGGGCGTGGGAATCACGGGGGTGGGTTTGAGCGTTTCAGCCACGCGAGCGTCTTCTTCTTCTTTTGGTTGGGATGTCGGTGGCTTTTGCGAGGGTCTGGGTGTGGTTTTCGGCGGCGTGGCGGCGGGAGGCTTGGACTTCGGCGCGGACACGATGGGCGGCGCACCACCGATGTCGGCCTGCGGTTGCAGCAGCCACCAGCCAAAAATGCCGAGTATGAGTGCCGCCGCCACACCCACTGCCCACCAGCGCCGAACGAAGGAGACGTGCAACTCAGTGGTGGCATGACTTTGAGTCGTGCCACTACTATTTGCCTCCCGCTCCCAGGCATTCATTTTCGCCAGCAAATCCCTTTCCACGAGCCATTCCTGCCCTCGCCGTTCGAGGCGGTGCAGTTTCACCTGCGCGGCCAGTTCCGGGTTTTCGGCGATTTCCGCCTCAAACGCCGTTGCTTCCGCCGGGGTCAGTTGCCCCCGCAGGTAAGTTTCTATTTTGTCGAAAAGGTGTTCGTCGCGGTGCATGATAAAGGTTGATAAGGGTTGATAAAAGTTGATGAAGGTTGATAATCAGCTTGATTAACCTTCATCAACTTTTATCAACCTCCGTTAAGGTATTCCGCCCAAAACGGATGATTTTCCAAATGTTCGCGCAAGCGCATCCGGCAGCGATATGCCTCTTTTTTGGCCGTATCCGCACCCGAATAATTCATTTGCTGCGCGATTTCTTCCATCGAATATTCCAACTGGTAGA